>NZ_JBKEZQ010000034.1:0-32358 GCF_053345175.1 Methylobacterium sp. M6A4_1b | reverse complement strand
GCACTGGCGCAGTGCCGCACGGCGTTCATCGGCGTGGCCGCCATGAGCGGGCTCGTGAACGTGCTCTATCTCACCGGCTCGTTCTTCATGCTGGAGGTCTACGACCGGGTCATCCCGAGCCGCTCGGTGCCCACCCTGATCGGCCTCTGCATCCTCGCCCTCGTGCTCTACGCCTTTCAGGGCCTGCTGGAGGCCCTGCGCTCGCGCGTCCTCGCCCGCATCGGCGCGGCGCTCGACGAATCCCTGAGCGGGCGGGTGTTCGACATCGTGGTGCGCGCCCCCCTGAAGGGCGCGGCCCCCGGTGACGGCCTGCTGCCCCTGCGCGATCTCGACCAGCTGCGCGCCTTCCTCGGCGGATCGGGGCCGTCCGCCTTCTTCGACCTGCCCTGGATGCCGATCTACCTCCTGATCTGCTTCCTGTTCCATCCCCTGATCGGCGTCGCCGCCCTGGTGGGGGCGGCCGTGCTCGCGACCCTCGGCTTTCTCACCGACCGGGCGACCAAGCATCCGGCCCAGACCGCCACCGCCCACGGCCTGCGCCGGAACGGCCTCGCGGAGGCCGGCCGCCGCAACGCCGAGGTGCTCGCCGCCATGGGCATGCAGGGGCGCTTCGCCACCCGCTGGGCCCTGGCCAACCGCGACTACATGCAGTCCCAGCAGCGCGCCTCCGACATCGCCGGCGGCTACGGCGCCGGCTCGAAGGTGTTCCGCACCGCCCTCCAGTCCGGGGTGCTGGCGCTGGGCGCCTACCTCGTCATCAATGGCCAGGCCTCCGCCGGCATCATCATCGCCTCGTCGATCCTGGTGGCCCGGGCCCTGGCCCCGGCCGAGCTCGCCATCGCCAACTGGAAGGGCTTCGTCCAGGCGCGCCAGTCCTGGTCCCGCCTGTCGGACCTCTTCGCCCGCATGCCGGCCGGCGCGCAGCCGCACGCGCTGCCGGCACCCGCCCGCGCGCTCCAGGTCGAAGGAATCAGCGTCGCGCCGCCCGGCACCCCGCGCCTCGTGGTCCAGGACGTCAGCTTCGCCCTCCAGGCCGGCCAGGGCCTCGGCATCATCGGCCCCTCGGCCTCGGGCAAGTCGAGCCTGGTGCGAGCCCTCGTGGGCGTCTGGCCGGCCGTGCGCGGCAAGGTCCGCCTCGACGGCGCCGCCCTCGACCAGTGGTCGGCCGACGATCTCGGCCCCCATATCGGCTTCCTGCCCCAGGAGGTTGAGCTGTTCGCCGGCACCGTGGCGGAGAACATCGCCCGCTTCGATCCGCAGGCGCCGTCCGACGCGGTGATCGCGGCCGCACGCGCAGCGGGCGTGCACGAGCTGATCCTGCGCCTGTCGGAGGGCTACGACACCCGCATCGGCGAGGGCGGCGCCGGCCTCTCCGCCGGCCAGCGCCAGCGCGTCGGCCTCGCCCGGGCGCTCTACGGCGATCCCTTCCTCGTCATCCTGGACGAGCCCAACGCCAATCTCGACGCCGAGGGCGAGAACGCCCTGACCCAGGCGATCATCGGGGTCCGGCGGCGCGGCGGCATCTGCGTCGTCATCGCCCACCGGCCGTCGGCCCTGGGCGCGGTCGACCTCATCCTGATGATGTCCGACGGCCGGGCCCAGGCCTTCGGACCGAAGGACGAGGTCCTCAAGCGCGTGCTGCGCCCGGCTTCGGTTCCCATGGACAAGCGGGCCGCCCCCGGCGCCCTGCAGGAGAGTGCATGATGGCCGTCGCCCTCAGCCCGATCGATCTGCAGCCCGCCCTCACGGCTCCGCGACCCACGGCCCAGGGCTCGATCCGCCGCCACCTCGCCCTCAGCCTCGCCCTGGGCGCGGTGCTGGTGGTGGGCGTGGGCGGCTGGGCCACCTTCACCCAGATCTCCGGCGCCGTGATCGCGCCGGGCCAGCTCGTGGTCGAGTCCGACGTCAAGAAGGTGCAGCACCCCACCGGCGGCGTCGTCGGCGAACTGCGTGTGCGCGACGGCATGCGCGTCAAGGCCGGCGACATCCTGATCCGCCTCGACGAGACCCAGACCCGGGCCAATCTCGACATCATCCTGAAGGCCCTGGACGAGCTCGCCGCCCGGCGCGCTCGCGACGAGGCCGAGCGCGACGCTGCCGCCGCCATCGCCTTCCCGCCCGAACTGCTGGCCCGCAAGGACGGCGATCCGTCCGTCGCCCACCTGATCGAGGGCGAGACCCGGCTGTTCAACGCGCGCGTGGCCGGCCGCGAGGGCCAGAAGGCGCAGTTGCGCGAGCGCGTCCAGCAGTTGCGCGAGGAGATCAAGGGCCTGACCGAGCAGGTCGCGGCCAAGGCGCGCGAGGTCGGCTTCATCACCGGCGAGCTGCAGGGCGTGCGCGAGCTCTATGCCAAGAACCTGGTGCCGCTGGCCCGCGTCAACGCCCTGGAGCGCGACGCCGCCCGCCTCGACGGCGAGCGCGGCCAGCTCCTCGCCTCGACGGCCTCGGCCCGCGGCAAGATCGCCGAGACCGAGCTGCAGATCCTGCAGATCGACGGCGACATGCGCACCGAGACCGGCAAGGATCTCGCCGAGATCCGCGGCAAGTGGTCGGAATACGTCGAGAAGCGCGTCGCCGCCGAGGACCAGCTCAAGCGCGTCGACATGCGCGCGCCCCAGTCTGGCACGGTGCATCAGCTGACGGTGCACACCATCGGCGGCCTCGTGACGCCCTCCGAGCCCGCCATGCTGATCGTGCCGGAGGCGGACCAGCTCGCGGTCGAGGTGAAGATCCAGCCGCAGGACATCGACAATGTCCGCCTCGACCAGGCAGCGGTGCTGCGCTTCTCGGCCTTCAACCAGCGGACCACGCCGGAGATCGACGGGGTGGTGTCGCGGGTCTCGGCCGACGTCACCTCCGACCCGAAGACCGGCATGAGCTACTACACCGCCCGCATCCGGGTGCCCGAGGACCAGAAGGAGCGCCTCGGCTCGGTCCGCCTGGTTCCGGGCATGCCGGTCGAGACCTTCATGCAGCTCGGCAACCGCTCGGTGCTCAGCTATCTCACCAAGCCTCTGACCGACCAAATCGCCAAGGCTTGGCGCGAGAAGTAAGGCTTGGCGCGTGAAGTAAGGCTTGGCGCGTGAAGTAAAGTCTGGCGCCAGAGAACGGGTCGGATCCTGAAGATCGTTTCCTGCCCGATCAGGGGGTCGGCGGAATCGCCGGCCTGAGGCGTCCGAGAATGGCCCGGATATGCGCCCGAAGCGCCGGGATTCCCCCGGAGGGTGCTTCGGCTTCCGGACTCGCAAGCTGCCCCTCGAGGCCCGTCATCGATCCGCATCTCCGAACGTCGCGGGACGTTTTTGCAGTGCAACAACTAAGACGTATGATCGCCATTGGGTTGTCAATACCTGCTTGTAGCTAAATTGCGCATCCGGGCCAGCGACGGCATCGTCCCTGAACGAGACGCTCGATTCCCACCGAAACAAGCCGGGGCCGGGCAACGACACCCCACGCCGACCACGACGCAGCACACATCTGATCGGCACGGCGCTTCCGATCCGCTTCGCATCCTCCCGGCCGGACGGGGATGCGAAGCGGATCGAGCGGCAGGCCCGCGGAAGCGAAGACGTCAGGCCCATGCCTATCCCTGCCTCCCAAGGGCCATTTCCCCGATGCGCTTCCACTTCGACCTGACCGACGGCCGAACCACCCTGTCCGACGTGAAGGGGGCGCAAGCAGCCGACCTCAGGGAAGCCATCGACCAGGCCGAACTGGTCATCGAGGAACTGCGTGGGGCAGGCGAACTGCTCGATGTCGATGGCCCCTGGGACCTCGTGATCCGGGATGCGGAGGGGCGGGTCCTGCACCGCATGCCGGTCGTGCCGACGGAATGAAGCATCCCGAAGCCGGCGCCGCGCCGTCCCACGCCGCGTGGGACCCGTTCGCGCCGGGCGGCTGACCGTCGCATCGGACCCGGCCCTGCCTTAAGACAAGGGGGCCATGTCTGCGAAGGGCAGGCAGGTCTATTGTAAGGCAGGCATGGACGACGCGGCGACGGAAAGCGCGATGACGAGGCGGATGCGCCCGCGCACCGCCGTGGTCCGGATCCGCGCGGCCGCGGCCTGGATCGGCCTGCTCGCGGGCGGCGCGGCCCTGGCGGCCGCGGCGGTCCCCGTGCTCGCGCCGGCCTGCCTCGCGGGCCGCCTCCTGACAGCCGCCCAGGATCCCGGTGCCCTGGCGGAGATCCGCCTGGAGCGGGCGGCCTCGCCCGAGCGCCTGGAGGCGGGCCTCGATGCCGCGATCGCGGCGGAGGACGAGGATCTGGCCCTGAGCTTCCTGGCGCTGGCCGAGGCCCGCGGCCTGCCCGTCGATGCGGCCCGCCGGACCCGCGCCGAGGCGCTGGCGCAGGGCCGGGTGGCCCGCGCGGCGCGGGACTTCGCCGCCGGCGCGGTCTCGGGCACCGCGGAGGGGATGGCAGGCCTCGCCGGCACCCTCGCGGCCGACGTCACCGGAATCGGCGACCTGCGCGACCTCCTGCGGGAGGGCGGGCGCTACGCCCGCGCCGAGCCCTACGATCCGCTCCTCCTCGGCATGGCCCTGGTCGGTCTGCCGCTCACCCTCTCGACCTGGACGGCCGGGGCGGGGGCGGGTCCACGCGCGGGCCTGACCGTGCTGAAGGCGGCGCGGCGCGGCGGCCGGCTCTCACCCGCCCTGGCGGCGAACCTCGGACGCACGGTGCGCAGCAGCATCGACGGGGAGGCCCTGGCCCGCGCGGTCGGTGCCTCCGCCCGCCTCGACCTCGCCGGCGCCCGGACGGCCGCGAGCCTCGCCATCCGCCCCGGCACGGCGACGCGCCTGACGGCCCTCGCCGGCGACGCCCTCGTCCTCGGACGCCGCACCGGCCAGCGCGGGGTGATGCAGGTGCTCGGACTCGCCCGGGACCCCGCCGACGTCGCCCGTGCGGTCCGCCTCGGCGAGCGCCTCGGCCCCCGCACCCGCGCCGCCCTCGCGCTCCTCGGGCGCGGCGCCCTGGCCCTCGGCGCCGGACTCACGGCCCTCGCGGGCGCGCTGCTGGCCGGCCTGGCCTGGTGTCTCGGCCTCGCCCTGTTCTGCCGCCGCCTCGGGCTGCTGATCGGCCGCATGATCTGGCGCCGCCCGGGCCGGATGAGCCCGACCCGCATGCCGACGCCGCGATGGCATGCGGGTCGGGGGCAGGCCATCGACGAACCCGACGCCACGGGGCCGTCGGCAGCGTCAGGCATCGAAGCTTGATGAAGGGCTTCGCGACGGGGCTCGGCCCGAGCCATCGGGGCGTCGCCCCCGACCCTGCACCGAAGATCCCCGACGGCGAAGCTCGACCCCGAGGGTAGCCGTGGCTCGCGGCGCCCGCACCGGGCGGGAGCCCTCGCGGCGGTCGGCTCAGGCCGCGCGGAGGCCGCCGAGGGTCATGTCGTCCGCCGGCGCCGATGCGTTGGCCGGCGTCACGGTCGTGTGAGCCCGGCAGACGCGGTTCCGCCCCTGGGCCTTGGCCTCGTAGAGCGCGGCATCGGCCTGTCGCGTCGCGTCCTCGAAATTCCCGGCATCCGGGGACATCATGGCGCCCCCGATGCTCACGGTCACCGGCAGGGGGCCGGCCGGAACGGTGAACGACGCGTCGGCGATGCAGGCCCTCAACCGTTCGCCCACGCTGAAGAGTTCGTTCGCATCGATGCCCGGAAGCACCACGAGGAACTCCTCGCCGCCCCAGCGGGCGACCATGTCCGTCGACCTCAGCGCAGTCGCCACCCGGGCCGCGAACGCCGACAGAACGAGGTCCCCGCCCTCGTGCCCGTGGCGGTCGTTGATGGCCTTGAAGTGGTCGATGTCGAGGATCAGCACGCCCCCTGCCGGGCCGGAGCCCGGGTGCGGGAAGCGGCGGCGCAGCATCTTCTCCAGGCCGCGGCGGTTGGACAGGCCGGTGAGCGGATCGGTCTCGGCGAGACGAAGGAGGGTGCGGTTGGCCCGCTCGGCGGTCATCGCGACGAATCCGAAGTAGATGAAGACCCCCATGACCTGATCCAGGACCATGGAGATGCGCGCGCTTTCGGCCGAGGCGACCGGCCGGTCGGTTCCGAGCATCATCCCGATGGAGAGCAGGAAGATGAGGGCGTAGGACCCGAACGCCACGGTTTCGATGGACTGCGCCCAGAGCCGTTCGGCCCCGGCCGAGAGGCGGACGGTCTCGAACACGGCGAGGAGGGTCGGCAGGAGGCAGCAGGCGAAGACCGCCGCGAGCGCCAGCCGGGTGGAGAGGCCGAGGCCGTGGAGGGCCGGGTAGATCAGGCCGGGGAGGGCCGCGAGGACGAGGGCGAGCCCGACCCGAACCGGCCGCCCGAAGAAGCTGCGCAGGCCGGTCCAGGCGAGGACGAGGCTTCCGCCGTAGAGCCCGTAGACGATCGTCGCGACGGGCAGCGGGGGCAGTTCGTCCGGCCCCGCCCACATCATGATGAACGACCCGGCCATCGAGATGCCCATGGCGCCCATCCACTGCCAGAGATGAGTCTGGCGGCGCTGGCTCAGGACCATCACGAGGAAGACGCACACGTAAGCGCACCGGCTGGCCGCGCTTGAAAAATGCAACGTATAGAGATCAAGCGTCATGGAACGACACGCTCCCGATCAGGAGAGCCACAAGGCCTCGAAGTACATGTCGATCGCGGATCTCTGTCATGTCGAGACTGGTTCGCAAAACGGCGATCGATCCAGACACTGCGGTTCGACCAGGGAAAGTGAAATTTTTTCTTGAAATCTGACGCGCTCCTTCAGAGCAGATCGGATCCGGTGAAGACTAATCCCGAACATGTTAAAGATGGCACAATGTTTGGGCATCAATAGTCTGTAAAAGGTTTGGGTCGATAGGATCGGGCTCCCGGAGAGGGAGACTGCGGGAGGCACGCTCCAGGCGGCCGTCCCCTCGGGGAGGCGAACCCCGACGCCATCGCGCGGCACATGCACCCGAGAGCAGATACCATGTCGGCGCTGACCCTACGCCCGATCCCGATCCTGGTCGGCCTCCTCGCCCTCGTGCCGCCAGCGCGGCCGGCTTCGGCGGCGGAGCCGCCCGCGCCGGGCGATGTCGCGGGCCTTCGGGCCGGGGACTGGCTCGTCCGCGGTCGCGTGTCCGGGTCGATCCCCACGGAGCGCCACTCGCAGATCGGCCTCATCGGCGGACGGGTCGACACGCCGGTGGCCATCCTCCCGGATGCCGATCTCTCGTACTTCCTCACGGATCACATCGCCGTCGAGGTCCAGGGCGGCGCGTCCCGGACCCGCCCGAGCATCCGGGGCACGCTGGTGGGCGACATCAAGGTCGGGTCGATCTGGAACGCGGCGGCGATGGGGATGGTGCAACTCCACATCCTGCCGGGCGCGCGCCTGAACCCCTATCTGGGGGTCGGCCTCGCCGCGTCGACGCCCCTGGCAATCCTACCGGCGAAGGGCATCCCCAACTTCCGGCTCAAGTCCCAGGTCAGCCCCGTGCTCCAGGCCGGTTTCGACTATCATCTCAGCGGCCGCTGGTTCGCGAACGCCATGGTGAAGTACGTCTTCGTGCCGAGGCAATCCTACGGCCTCGGCGGCGTGGGGGTGGAGGTCGACCTGAACATGCTCATCGTCGGCGCGGGCCTCGGCTACCGGTTCTGAACGGCCGGCCGCCCGGCGCTCCTCACAGGTCGAGCACGTCCACCGCATTCCCCAGCCGCGCCCGGGCCAGGTCCGCCACGTGGCGGTGGTGGGTGAACAGGATCGGCTGGATCGTGTCGCCCACCGCCGCCAGGGCCTCCAGGCCGTGGGCTGTGCGGGCGTCGTCGAAGGTCAGGAAGAGGTCGTCGCCGATGAAGGGCGCGGGCTCGGCCCGGGCGGCGTAGTCCTCCAGGTAGGCCAGCCTCAGGGCGAGGTAGAGCTGGTCGCGGGTGCCCTCGCTCAGGCCCTCCACGGGCACGAGCGCACCCGTGGCGCGGCGCCCGGCGAGGCGCGGGGTGTCGGCGGCGTCGTAATCCTGAGCGAGGCCCGCGAAGGCGCCCCCGGTCAAGGCCCCGAACAGGGCGCCCGAGCGGGCGAGCAGCGGGTCCTGCTGGCCGGCCCGGTGGCGGCCGATGGCGGTGCCGAGCATCAGGCTCGCGAGCTTCAGCACCGCCCAGTGACGGGCGTTGGCCTGGAGTTCCGCCTCCGCCGCCTTGCGCTGGGCCAATGCCAGCTCGGCGCCGATGCCGCCCTCGAGTTCGGCGCGGCGGCGCTCGTGCCGGTCCCGGTCGGCGAAGGCGAGCTTCCCCCGCTGGTCGAGGTCTTCCTCCTCCGCCGCGAGATTGGCGAGCCGGCCCTCGATGTCGTCGCCGGTGAGCGCGGCGAGGTCCGCCCGGAGGTCGGCCTCGGCGAGGCCGTCGGCGGCCCGGGCGAGCTCGGCCCGGCGCCCGGAGAGTTCGGCCTCGCAGGCTCGGCGCGTGGTGAGGCGCGCATGAAGCGTCTCCGGGTCGGTGCCGGCGGGAAGCGCCGCTGCCGACCCCTCGCCCATGAGGGCGGTGAGGTCGGCGCCCGCGGCCGAGGCCGCCCGGGCCGCCTGTGCCCGGGCGGCCTCGGCCGCGTCGCGCTGGCGCGCCAGCTCGGCCCGGCGGGTCTCGCCCTTGAGGGCGTTCTGCAGGCGGGTGTGCAGCGCCTTCATGGCGGCGGTGGGAGGCAGGGCGGCGAGATCGGGCGCCACCGCCCCGGTCAGGCGCGCCACCGTCTCGCGATAGACCTCGATGTCGCGGGCGATGCCGTTGACGCGGCCGAGGCGGTTGTCGCGCTCGGACAGGGCCGCGGGCACGGCCCGCCAGGCGGCCAGCGCCGCCTCCGCCTCGTCCGTCGAGGCTCCCCCCATCAGGCCGAGATCTGCGATGGCGGCCTCCCAGGCGCTGCGCCAGGCGGCTTCGCGGGCCAGGGCCTCGGCGAGGGCCGCCTCCGTGCGGGCGATCTGCTCGGCAGCGGCCTCGGCACGGGTCTTGGCCTCGCGCACCGTCTCCCAGCGCAGGGCGAGCTCGGCGACCCGGTCCTCGAGGCGGGCGAGCATCCGGCCGAGATCGAGACCGTCGAGATCGGGCAGGCCCGCCCGGCGGCTGAGAGCGGCCAAGGGCGCCCGGCAGGCCTCGGCCCGGGCGGCCATGCGGGCCTGCTCCAACCGGGTGGTCTCCAGCCCCTGCGCGGCATCCTGCAGGGTCTCGACCTCGGTGAGCCAGGCGGCCATCTCGGCCGGGGCGGCAGGGTCGATCCCGCAGGGCGCCCAGGCCAGGCGCCAGGCCTCGGCGCCCTCGGCCAGCCGGGTTTCGCAGGCGGCGAGGGCCTCGTCCGCCGTCACGGCCTCGGCCTGCTCGGCCGCAAGGCTGCGAGTGTCGGCGCCCTGCTCGGCGACACGGGCCGCGTCGCTCACGAGGTCGTCGGCCGCCCGGTCGGCGGCGGCCAGAGCCGCACCGAAGCGGGCGAGGGCGTCGGGGGCGCCCCCGGGCAGGTCGGCCAGGAGGGCGTCGCGGCGGGCGCGCAGGTCGAGGAGGTCGGCCAGGCTCGGGATCGGCCGTCCGGCGGCGCGGGCCTCCAGGCGGGCGCGGCGCTGGGCCACGGCCGCCCGTGCCGACGCCAGACGGTCGGCGGCGCGGTCGCGCTCGCGCAAGGCCCCGTCCAGGGTGCGGCGGTAGCGCGCCACCGCTTGGGCCGAGGGCGGGCGCCCGGCGGTGTAGGCCTCGAGATCCAGGATCGACGGGCTGAGGCGGCCGGCCTGGGCACGGATCGAGGCCGCCTCGCGGGTGAGGGCGGCGTCGAGGTCGTCGCGCCGATCGAGGTCGCGCCGCAGGCCTGAGAAGGCCTTGAGGTCGGCGCGCAGAGGCGCCGGATCGGCGAGGGCGCCCGCCTCCTCCAGTGCGGCGGCGAGGCGGTCCCGCTCGGCCTGCCGGGCGGCGAGGTCCTGGCGCAGGCGGGCGATCGTGGCGGCGCCCTCGCGGCCGGCGCGGATCAGGCCCTCGCTGCGGGTCCGGGCCGCGTCCGAGGGCTGGCGCGCGCGCAGGGCTTCGGCATCGGGCAGGCCGATCCGCGCCGCGAGCTGGGCGAGTTCGCGCGCGAAGGCATCGGCCTCGCCCTGGATGCGGGGCAGGTCGATGCCGCCCTTGTCGAAGCGGTCGGTGCCGCGGAACGCCTCCAGGATCTCGTCGGCCCGGGCGAGCACGCCCTCGTCCACCGGCACCTGCTCGAGGACCAGGGCCGCTTCGGCCGCGGCGGCCTGGGTGCGGGCCGCGGCCTCCGCCGTCGTCCGCAACGCCGCCAGGGCTTGACCGAGGCGGTCGATCCAGGCCTCCGGCACCGCGATCAGGTCAAGCTCGGCCTCGGCGCGGGCAGCGGCCGCATCGATGGCCTGGAGGAGCGGACCGACCCGGCGCAGGCGGGTGAGCCGAGCCTGCTCGGCGGCGATGCGCCCGCGCTCCACCTTGAGGGCGGCGAGCGCCGCCCCGGCCGCCTCGATCTCGCCGTTGAGGTCGCGCCAGTCGCCCGCCCGCAACTCCCCGGCGCGGATCGCCTTGCGGGCCTCGTCGTAGCGGCCGAGCGCCTGGTAGAAGGTCCGGCTCTGGGCGGCGCGCGGCGTGAAGATGTCGGCGGCCTCGCCCTCCAGCTCGGCCTGGAGGCCGCTGTAGCCGCGCAGGCCCGAGGCCGCCGCGAACAGGCTGGCACCGACCTCGCCCTCGGCGTCCATCATCTCGACCGCCCCCGCCCGCAGGGAACGGGCATCGAGGCCGAAGGCGCGGCAGAACACTTCGCGGGAGAGGCCGCCGAGGAAGGGCGCCAGCGCGTCCTCGGGCAGGGGCCCGTCGGCGGCGTCCACGAGGGTGTTCCGGTTGCCCTTGCGCCGCCGGAAGCCGAGGCGGCGCCCGTCGGCGGCGCGGATCTCGGCCCCGATCCGCATCTGCGGCATGTCGTGCAGGAAGTCGTAGCGGGTGCGCGTCTCGATGCCGAACAGGAGGTCGGTGACGGCGCTCAGCGCCGAGCTCTTGCCGGCCTCGTTGGCCCCCAGCACCACGTGCAGGCGCGCATCCTCGCGGAACGTGACGGTGCGGCCCGTGAAGGGGCCGTAGCGTTCGAGGGCGAGGGAAAGGAGACGCATCGGAACCTTGCGGAAGTGCGGGTCTGGAAATCGTGGTCCGACGTTTGGTCCCGGCCGGGACCATCCGCAAGCGCCGGGATGGACCGGCGCACCGTCACCCGGCGGCCGGCCGGGGCTCACGCCGGCTGCGGACCAGGGACGCGATCGCCCCGCCCATGCCGGCCACGATCAGGAGGGCGATGACCAGGAGGGTGACCGTCCGGTTCCAGAGCCGGTCGAGGCCGAGATCGGTGGTGACGAGGTCCGGGCGCGCCGGGTCGGCCAGGACCGCGAGCCGGACCTCACCGGCCTGCACTCCGGCGAACACGTAGTTCACCCGCCGCGTCACCGCGCCGCCGGGCGTGGGCAGGCTGAGCGTCGCATCGCAGATGTGGAGGATGAGCTTGGCGCTGCAGGAGCCGTCGCGCACCCTGGCGCCGGGAACAGGCTGTGCGCTCGCACGGATCTGCCAGTCGGAGGCCACCACCGGCGCGGTGTAGACCGCGCAGGCCACCAGGATGGCGCCGAGGCACGCGACGCCGAACAGGACCCAGAACGCGTTGATCCAGCCCAGGGCGGGGGACGGCAGGCTCGGGGAAACGGGGGCAGCCGTCGGAGCGGTCGCGACGGCCGGGCGCCGGTCGGCGGAGCCGGCATCGGCCTCGGCCAGGAGCCGCCGCGCCTCCGCCATGGCGCGGTAGCGGCCGATCGCGTCGGCGAAGTCCTGCGGCGTCATCCGGCGCGGCAGGCCGAGGGCGATCGTGACGATCCGGCGCTTCGGGTCGAGGGTCAGGCCGCGCCCGCCCGGCACGCGCCCGGGGAATTGCGTCTCCGGGGACAACAGCAGGCGGGTGACGAGGCCGGTCTGATTCACCGTCATGTCGAGGTCGGCGACTTCGCCCCAGGCGATCGTGCGGTCGAGGCCGGGCACGGCGAGCCCCGCGGGACGCAGGATCAGGGTGGTCCGCTCGCCACGCCGCAGGCGGTAGGCGCCGAGCGCGGCCAGGAGGACGCCGAGGACGAGCGCCACACCCGCCACGAGGCCGGCCTCCCGGGTCGCGAGCCCGGGGAAGCCGAGGCCGACCAGTCCCAGGGCCGCGGCGGCGAACAGGCCGCCGGCCACCAGCAGGACGATGGCGCCGGGGCGGCTGTTGTCGCGCAGCACCCAGTCCGCCTCGTCGACGGCCTCCGCCGTCGCCTCCAGATGGGCCCGCACCGCCGCCTCGTGGTCCTGAACCGCGCCGAGGAAATCCGCCGTCGCGCCCCGGCAGAGCCCGGCGGGGTCGGCGAAGTAGCCGCCGAGCTGCCCGAGGGCGTGCGGCGGCGGCGTGGTGGCGGCCTGCGCCAGGAGGTCCGGGTCGAGGGCGAGGCCGAGGGCGGCCACGCGCTCGCGGGTCGGCGGATGGGTGTCGGTGGGGTGGGCCTGCTCCGCCTCCAGGTGCAGGCCCGGATCGTCGAGGCCTCGGGCGACGGCGCGGTCGAGGGCGGCGGCCACGAGGTCGGCGGGCGCTCCTCCGGGCGTTTCGGCGGCCGCGTCCAGGGCCTCGGCGATGCGCGGCTGGACGGCCCCGGTGCGCAGCAGCGCGCGGGCGGCGGCCTCCGGCGTGGTGAGCCCCGCGCCGGCCGCGTCGGCCGCGAATTCCCGGGTCCGGCTCCAGTGGCGCACGGCGAGGTGGAAGCGCTCCATCACGAACAGGCCGAGGCGCAGGGACGGACCGAGCAGCCCGAGCGAGCCCTGGTGGCCCGCCGCCACGGCGTCGAGGGAGCGCCCGACACCGGCATAGATCGGCAGGAAGCGCTGGCTGTAGGCGGTGTCGCCGCCGGCATAGTGGGCGAGCTCGTGGCCGATGATCGCCGCGACCTCGTCGCCCCGCATCAGCGCGAGGTAGGGCAGGGGCAGGTAGAGGATCCGGCCGGTCAGGCGCTCGCCGCCGGGTTCGAGGACGGCCGGGCCGGCGCTGACGAAGAAGCCGCCGGTGAGGCCGACCACGACGGCCTCCGGCCTGAGGGCGCCGAGGCGTTCGGCGAGGCCCTCGGTGAGGCGCCACAGCCCGGGCGCCTCGGCCGGCGAGACGCGGCGTCCGAAGATCGGCAGCGGGTCGGGCTCGAAGGCGGCCAGCGCCCGGCGCAGGCCCAGGACCGTGCGGCCGGCGGCCCACAGGATCGCCCCCACGGCGACCGCGGCGATGCCCAGGAGCTTCATCCCATGGCCGCTCACGCCGGATTGCGCCAGGAGCCCCGCCTCGAAGATCACGGCGGCGACGGTCGCGGCGGCCGCCGCCAGGATCTGGAGCGCGAGGGTCGCCGGCAGCAGGCGCCGCACCAGGGAGAAGCCGCCCACCAGGGCGTCGCGCGAGCCGCGGCCCACCCAGCCGAGCGCGGCACCGGCCAGCAGCACCAGGACCGAGAGGAGCGCGGCGAGCCCGCCCCCCGCCACCACGACGGGGGGCAACAGGCGGCGCCAGTCCATCAGCGTGGTCAGGGTCGCGGCCTGGTCCTCGGCCGCGCGCGCCTTGTCGAGGGCGAGGGGTCCGCCGTAGACTTGGCCGCCCTGGCGGAACTGCAGGCGGAAATCGACGCGCCCGTCCCGCGGCGTCCGCGCGGCGAGATCCGCGACGATCGCGGACAAGCGCGCCTGCTCGGCCGCGAAGGCGGCCCGGTCGTCTTCGGCCCGGCGCCCCTCCCAGAGCCCGAGCAGCACGAAAGCGAGCGGCAGCAGCACCGTCGCGGCGACGAGGCTCGCGAGGGCGCGCAGGCGCAGGGGCGGGCGCGCGAGAGACGAGCTGGAAATCGGACAAACCTCCTCGGTGCGGGATCTCGGGGGCCGGCGGGTTCGGGCCGGGTTCTAGCAGGTCCGCCCGGAGAGGCGTCCCAGGATCACCGCCTCGGCCTCCGCGCAGAGGGCGTCGAGGTCGGCGGCGAGGTCGTCCTCGGCGGCGAGGCCGGCCGGCATCCTGGCGGCGATCTCGGCGAGGGCCGCCCGGGCACGGGCGCGGAATTCCGGCTCGTGGTCCACCGCCGCCAGTAGGGTGGCGGGGTCGATGGCCGCGAAGGCCTCGGGGCGGGCCTCGGCGACGGGCCGGCGCGGACGGGCGGTCTCGATCTTCAGGCGTTCCAGCCAGATGTCCTCGTGGATGCGGTGGGCCGCCGCCTGGATCTCGGCGGTGAGCCCGTCGCGGTCGGCCGCCAGGCGGTCGTGGGCCGGGGTCTCGCCCCGCAGGCGCACCCGCACCGCGATGAGGCGCGCCGCGGCGGCTTCCGCGAGGGGGCGCAGGGCCGCCTCGACGGCGGCGACCGCCGCCCGCTCGTCGGCCAGGCCGGAGAGATCGACGTCGAGGGGATGGAAGCGCGCCTGATCGACGATGAGGCGCTCGACGCCCTGCACCCGCCCGTCGGCGACGGACACGGCGACGGCGCCCTTGGCCCCGGATTCGCGGATGCTGCGCCCCTGGAGGTTGCCCGGGAACACGATCCAGGGGTCGCGGGCGAGCTCCGCATATTCGTGCACGTGGCCCAGCGCCCAATAGGCGTAGCCCCGCCCCGCCAGGTCCGCCACCGAACAGGGAGCGTAGGTGGCGTGCGCCGCATGGCCGGTGCAGGAGGTGTGCAGGATGCCGATGTTGAACCAGCCCGGCAGGGCGGCCGGATAGGTGAGGGCGTAGTTCTCCTCCACCGCCCGGTTGGGGAAGCTGCGCCCGTGCAGCGCCACCTTGAAGGCCTCGAGGCGGTGGGTCTCGGCCCGGGTCGTCGGGAAGCTGCGCACGGAATCCGGCAGGGTGATCGAGCGGGTGATGACGCTCTCGGCGTCGTGGTTGCCGCGCACCAGGATGACGGGGATGCCGGCCCGGTCGAGGCGGGCGACCTGACGGGCGAAGAACAGCCCGATCGTGTTGTCGGACCAGTCGCCGTCATAGACGTCGCCGGCCACGATCAGGAAGGCGACGCCCCGCTCGATCGCCAGGGTGACGAGATCCTCGAAGGCCCGGCGCCCGGCGGAGGCGAAGCGCCGGGCGATGTCGGGGTCCTTGAGGGCGAGGCCGCTGAGCGGGCTGCCGAGATGAAGGTCGGCGGCGTGGATGAAGGTGAACGCGGACATACTCTGCGGGGGCGAGGGCCTTGGGAGGCTTCCGGGGCGGGGACGTGGGGAGGGCCAGGGTCGCGGGTTTGGCGCCCGATTGCAACCTGGGCGCTCACCCCCGACCGCAAGCCCCTGGGAATCGAAAGGATTTCGGCCGTATCCGCGCGGGCGGGCCTCAATCCTCCAGGGTCATGAGGCTGGCATTGCCGCCGGCGGCGGCCGTGTTGCGGCTGACCACGCGCTCGCGGACCAACCCCTCGATCGGGTAGGCCGCGGTGCCGGCGGCCGGATCGGGGCGAGGCCGGTGGATCGCCACGAGGGGCCCGGGGCGGGCGGCCAGAGCCACGGCGAGGGCCGTCAGGGCCTCGGACCCGCCCTCCCACAGGACCGCGTCGGCCTCGGTCTCCGGATCGGCGGCACGAATGACGGCGCGCAGATCGCGGGGCAGGGCGGCGAGGAGCGCCTCGGCCGGCCCGGAGGGGCTGAGAACGACGCCGTTGCCGGTGGCCAGCGCCGCGCCGACCTGGGCCGCGAGGCCCGGCCCGGTCTCCGCCCGGCACAGGATCGTGCCGCGCGGATGCAGGCCGTAGCGGTTCTCCTCGCCCACCGGTCCCGGCAGCAGGCGCTCGCCGCCCACGGGGCTGTGAGCGATCAGCGCCGCGGCGGCCTCGGCCTCTTCGTGGCGGCCCTGGTCGCGCAGCCACCGGACCCAGGCCTGGGCCGCCGGGGCGGGCGGTCCGGAGGCCAGGCCGGTTCCGGCCGGGGCGGCGGACAGGAGGCGCCGCAGGATCAGCGGACCGCCGGCCTTGGGGCCGGTGCCGGAGAGGCCGTGCCCGCCGAAGGGCTGAACCCCGACGACGGCGCCGACGAGGTTGCGGTTGACGTAGAGGTTGCCCGCCGCGCTCGCGGCGCAGGCCCGGGCGATCGCCGCGTCGAGGCGGCTCTGGACGCCGAAGGTGAGGCCGTAGCCGGTGGCGTTGACGGCCGCGATCGTCGCGTCGAACGCCGCGCGCTCGAAGCGCACCACGTGCAGCACCGGGCCGAAGACCTCGTGCGTGAGCGCGGCGACGGAGGGGATCTCGATCACGGTCGGGGCGACGAAGTGGCCCCTGTCGCACCCATCCGGCAGGGGCGCCCGGTGGACGGGGTATCCGGCGGCGCGCATCGCGGCGACGTGGGCCTCGATGGCGTCGCGGGCCTCCGCGCCGATCACCGGCCCGATATCGGTGGCCAGCCGGTCCGGGTTGCCGACCCGGTACTCGGCGAGCGCCCCCTTCAGCATGGCCAGGGTCCGGTCGGCGATCTCCTCCTGCAGCGCCAGCAGGCGCAGGGCCGAGCAGCGCTGGCCGGCGGAATCGAAGGCCGAGACCAGGGTATCGGCCACGACCTGCTCGGTGAGCGCCGAGGAATCGACCACGAGGGCGTTGAGGCCTCCGGTCTCGGCCACCAGGGGCACGGGGTGGCCATCCGGGTTCAGGCGCCCCGCGAGAGCGGCCTGGATGCCCGCCGCCACCGCGGTGGAGCCGGTGAACAGGACGCCGTTCACGCGCGGGTCTGCGACGAGGGCGGCCCCGGTCTCGCCGCCGCCGGGCAGGAGCTGGACGGCGCCGGCCGGCACCCCGGCCGCGCGCAGGATCCGCACCCCCTCGGCGGCGATGAGCGGGGTCTCCTCGGCGGGCTTGGCCAGGACACCGTTGCCGGCGGCGAGCGCCGCCGCCACCTGGCCGGTGAAGATCGCCAGCGGGAAGTTCCAGGGGCTGATGCAGGCGACGGTCCCGAGGGGCCGGTGGGTGTGGTGAGCGAAGTCCCGGGCCTCGCCGGCGTAGTAGCGCAGGAAGTCTTCCGCCTCCCGCACCTCGGCCAGCGCGTTGGCGGCCGACTTGCCGGCCTCGCGGACGAGGAGGCCGATCAGCGCGGGCCGGCGCACCCTCAGCGCCGCGGCCGCCCGCACCAGGACATCGGCCCGTGCCGCGCCCGGCAGCGCGGCCCAGGCGGCCGTCCCGGCCCCGGCCTGCGCCAGGGCTTGCCCCGCGAGATCCGGCCCGGCCTCGACCACGGTGCCGACGCGGTCCCGCCGGTCGGCCGGGTTGCGGACCTCGCGGGTCGGCCCCGTGCGCTCGGCCTCGGCCAGCATCGGCACCGCCCGCCAGAGCCGCGCGCCCGCCGCCGCCAGGCTGCCCGCGAGGTCGGCCAGCGCCTGCTCGTCGGCGAGGTCGAGGCCGGGCGCCGCCGGCCGGTCGGGGAAGAGGTCGCGGGGCCTGCGGATCGCCGGATGGGGGGCGCCGAGCGGCTGCGCGGCCCGAACCAGCGCGACCGGGTCGGCGGCGAGGTCGGCCACGGCCACGCGCGCATCGGCGACCCGGTTGACGAAAGAGGAGTTGGCGCCGTTCTCGAGGAGGCGGCGCACGAGATAAGCCAGCAGCGTCTCGTGGGTCCCCACCGGGGCGTAGATCCGGCAGGGACGGTCGAGGCCGCCCGGCCCCACCACCGCCTCGTAGAGCGCCTCGCCCATGCCGTGCAGGCACTGGAACTCGTAGCGCCCGATGTGGAAGTCGGGTCCCGCCAGGGCGTGGAGGGCGGCCACGGTCTGGGCGTTGTGGGTGGCGAATTGCGGGAAGAGCGCGTCGGGCGCGGCGAGCATCCGCTCCGCGCAGGCGCGGTACGACAGGTCCGTGTGGACCTTGCGGGTGAAGACGGGGAAGTCCTCCAGGCCCGCCACCTGCGCGCGCTTGATCTCGCTGTCCCAGTAGGCGCCCTTGACGAGGCGGACCATGAGGCGGCGCCCGGAGCGGCGGGCGAGGTCGACGAGGACCGCGATCAGCGTCAGCGCCCGCTTCTGGTAGGCCTGCACCACGAAGCCGAGGCCGTCCCAGCCGGCGAGGGTCGGATCGGCGCAGAGGGCCTCCAGGATGTCGAGGGAGAGGTCGAGGCGGTCGGCCTCCTCGGCGTCGATGTTGAGGCCGATGTCGTAGCGGCGGGCGAGGCGCGCCAGGGCGGCGACGCGGGGGAGGAGCTCGCTCATCACCCGGTCGCGCTGGGCGCGGACGTAGCGCGGATGGAGGGCCGAGAGCTTGATCGAGATGCCGGGGCCGGCGAGGGGCCCGCGCCCGGCCGAGGCGACGCCGATGGCGTGGATGGCGTGCGTGTAGTCGGCCGCGTAGCGCGCCGCATCGGCCGCGTCCATCGCCGCCTCGCCGAGCATGTCGAAGGAATGGGTGAAGCCGCGCGCCTCCTGGCGCCGGGCCTGGCGCAGGGCCTGCGCGATGGTCTCGCCGCAGACGTACTGGCCCCCCATGAGCCGCATGGCCTGGTGCACGCCCGCGCGGACCAGCGGCTCGCCGCCCCGGGCGACGAGGCGGGTCAGGCTGCCGGACAGGCCGGGCGCGTCCGCCGAGACCGCCGCGAGGCGCCCGGTGATCACGAGCCCCCAGGTGGCCGCGTTGACGAAGAGCGAGGGGCTGTGCCCGAGATGGGCGGCCCAGTCCCCGTGCCCGATCTTGTCGCGGATCAGGGCGTCTCGGGTCTCCGCGTCCGGGATGCGCAGCAGCGCCTCGGCGAGGCACATCAGCGCCACGCCCTCGTGGGTCGACAGGGCGTATTCCCGAAGCAGGTCCTGGACCCCGCCGCCCGGCCCCTTGGCGCGCAGGCGTCCGACGAGGTGGTGCACGAGGCGCGCGGTCTCCGCCGCGGCCCCGGGCGTCGTCGACACCGCGTCGAGACAGGCCGCGACCCGGTCCGACTCGGGTGCGCGCGTCTCCGCGGTCAGGCGCCGACGCAGGGACGACGGCGCGTTCCGCGGATCCAGGAACGCGCCGAAGGGGCGGGGGAACGACGTCACCGGATCGGCAGGGCTCATCGCGGGCTCACGGTGTCGAACGGGTGCCCCAGGCCGAAAGGGAGGGGGCACGAGGCCATGGAGGCCGGGGCCGTCACGGACGAGCGGCGCCACATGGACACGCTTCGGACGTCCCTGACGAGACGACCCGTATCACCATCCTCCGGACGCGCCATCGGGGCACGACCCTCGCCGGTGACAGGTCGGGCGCATCCGTCCTCGGACCCCTGTGGCGCCCCCACCGATCCACCCGCGAGGTTCCGCGTCCGGTCCTGTCCGGCGCCCGAGGCCGGACGCGGCCCGGAACCACGCCCTAAAGGTAGTGACGATACACGACGCGGACGTCTGCATCCGGCTGAAGCGCCCCCTTGCCGGAGGCGCTGCAGGGCCCCGCGGCGAACGGCGAAACCATGGCGATGAGGGTCAGGAGCCAGCGGAACGGACCTGCGGCAATCATCGGGATCTCCTCGGCCGGGCTTGATCGGCGGACTCGGATCGGCAGGCTCGGATCGGCGGGCTCGGCTCGGATCGTCACCTGCGATGGCCGAGGCCCTTAGCCCCGAACACCGACTCTTCATGGAACGGCCGGGCTCGTCGCGCGGTGCTGAGACGCACCCGCCCCGTCCTGTGGACGGCTCGGCGTACCCCGAGCGCGCCATCGCCTTTGGTCGTAGGGTGGGGTCATGGCTGTACGGGTCCTGAATCGCGACCGGTTCGCGAAGTGTCGAGCGCTGATGGAGCGCGGGGCCACGCCGGGCGAACGCGCGGCCGGGCGCGCGGCCGCGGCCCGGGTCGCCGCGGCCGCCGGCCTCACGCTGGCCGACGCGCTCGTGTTGGCGAAGGCCGGACGCTCCGAGGCGGCGCCCGGCCCGGCCCCGGACCGCGACCGGCCGCGGCGGCCGGCCGAACGCACCTACGCGTGGGCAGAGCCCAGGCCCGCGCCGGAGCCGGTCACCGTGGAGGAAATGCGACTGCAGAAGGCGGCCGAGGACGCGCGCCGGAAGCGGGCGGCGGCGCGTGCGCGCAAGCGCCCGCAGCCCCCCGATTCGGCCTGGGAGCAATGGTCCGGTAAGGTCCGCGAGGCCCAGGCGGCCCGGGATCGAGACTGGACCCGGCGACGCCCGCCCCCTGCATCCGACTGACATGCGGGCCGGCCACACCGAAACGGGTGCCCGCTCGGGCTGACCAGACCCGTGAATTTCCGTTTTCCGGGACGCGACGTAAGGGTTCCGGCGCCCCATCATCGATGACGAGAAAGAGATCAAGATCCGCAAATGAATCTACGGCGTGACCTTTATTCGTCGTGAAACCTGCGAGGCTGTCCTCGGCTTTGCGTGATCCGGAGATGTCACCGGGGGGTCGCGAGGGGAGGACGCCGACCTGCCACCTGCACCGGGTTCTCGGGGATGGCCCGAACGCCCTCCTGACGGTGCTCGACCCGGTGAGGCTGGCGGACCTCATCGGCGGCTTCGGCGCCGTGATCGAGCGCTCGCGCGGCCTGGAGGCTCCGCGCGCCGGGGCTCAGGCCTGAGCTCGGGTCCGGGGCACCTTCCGGTGGTGAGCCCGGCCCTCAGACGAACGCGACGTCGAGCCGGCCCTCGCTCTTCTGCACGACCCGGCACAGGCGGGAGAAGCGGTCGGCACCGATGGCGAGCTTGAAGGTCTCCGGGACGCCGGCCGTGCTGTCGATCTTCAGCCCCGCCTCCGTCTCGGACAGGCTGCGCACGGTGCAGTCGAGGACGGAGCGACCGCCGTTGAACGAGATCTGGCCCGCCTTCAGGACGCGGCGGCGCATCGGCTGCTCCGGGACCGGCGCCGGCTGCCAGGCCGCGCAGCGGTCGCGTCCCTCCGCCTTGGCGACGTAGAGGGCGGCATCGGCATTCTCCAGGAGCCCGTCGAGGTGGCCCACCGACGCATCCAGCGCCGCGACGCCGAAGCTGGCGCTGAGCGACAGGACGCCCGGCGGCGCAGGAATGCGCAACCGCGCGACCGCCGCCCGAAGTTTCTCGGCGACGGTCATCGCGGAGTCCAGGTCGGTGTGCGGCAGCAGGACGGCGAATTCCTCGCCCCCCATCCGCCCGAAGGCGTCGGAAGTCCGAAGCTCCCTGCGGCAGGCCTCGGCCACTTCCGCCAGGACCCGGTCGCCGACGGGGTGGCCGTGCCGGTCGTTGATGGCCTTGAAGTGATCGAGGTCCAGCATGATGCAGCTGAGGGCGTGCCGGTGCCGCAGCGCCAGGGCCAGGGTTCGGCCGCACTCCTCGCGGAAGGCGCGGCGCGACAGGGCGCCGGTCAGGCCGTCGGTCATGGCGACGCGGCGCAGCGCGAGTTCGCTCATGACGATGTGCGAGAGGTCGGCCAGGGACTCGACGGCGGCCTCGGGAAAGGGCCGGGGCCGCGTATCCATGGCACACAGGGTGCCGATGCTGTGCCCGTCCGGCGTCCGCAGCGGGACACCGGCGTAGAAGCGGATGTGCGGGCTGCCCACCACGAACGGATTCTGCGCGAAACGATCGTCGGCCAGGGTGTCCGGGATCACCAGGGCACGCGCCTCGCGCCGCGCCAGGTCGCACAGGGCCGGTCCCTTCGGCGTCTCGCAGGCTTCCACCCCCGAGCGGGACTTGAACCATTGCCGGTGACCGTCGATCAGCGTGATGGTGGACATCGGCATGTCGAAGATCCGGCGCGTCAGCCGGGTGATGCGGTCGAAGGCCTCCTCCTGGGGCGTGTCGAGGATGTCGTAGCGATCGAGAGCCGCCAGTCGGTCCTGCTCCTCGATCCGCGCCTGGTCCTGCATCGTGTGGTCATCCATTGATTCCACGAGGATCTGAGCAACGAATGATTACGAAAGGCTTCACCACTCCGCTAGGCATCACCGCAATCGCGAGACGGCCGAGTCGGGCGCGAGAACGAGGGGCCGCGGCACCTGAGACAAGCCGGATCGTTCCGCGGCACGGCTCAGACCTCGATGAGCCCGGCCCGTAGGTCGGGCTCATCGAGGTCTGGCATCAGTAGCTCTGCGTCGGCCGGTCGAGCACGGTCCGGCCCATCAGGCTGGCGGCGAGATCCACCATGAGGAGGGCCGTCCGGCCGCGCTCGTCGAGGAACGGATTTAGCTCGACGAGATCGAGGCTGCCGACGAGGCGGGAATCGTGCAGCATCTCCATGATCAGGTGCGCCTCGCGGAAGGTCGCGCCACCCGGCACCGTCGTGCCGACGCCCGGCGCGATGCCGGGATCCAGGAAATCCACGTCGAGGCTGACATGGAGCCGGCCGCCGGCCGCGGCGACCCGGGCGAGGAACGCGCGCAGCGGCGCGACGACGCCGGCCTCGTCGATGCTGCGCATGTCGTGGATCAGCACGCCGGCCTCGAGCACCGCCGAGCGCTCCGCCGGGTCGAGGCTGCGCGTGCCCATCAGGCAGACGTTGCGCGGGTCGATCGGCGCGGAAGGGGCCGGCAGGTAGTCGGAGAACCCCCGGCGGCCGGTGGCGTAGGCGAGGGGAACGCCGTGGAGGTTGCCGCTGGTGGTGGTGTCGAGGGTGTGGAAATCCGCGTGCGCGTCCAGCCAGAGCACGAAGAGGGGCCGTCCCTCGCGCGCCGCCCGGCGCCCGAGCCCCGACAGGGTGCCCGCCGACAGGCTGTGATCGCCCCCGAGGAAGATCGGCACGGCCTCGGCGCTGTGCGCGTCGGCGGCTTCGGCCAGGGCCTCGGTCCAGGCCGCGAAGGCGCCGAGGTGGCGCAGGGCGCCGTTGGGATGGGCCCGCGCCACCGCGGGGGGCGGCGCGAGATCGCCCGCATCGACGATGTCGAGCCCGAGGCCCGAGAGGGTCTCGGCGAGGCCCGCGGCCCGGTAGGCGCTCGGCCCCATGTCGCAGCCGAGGCGACCGGCCCCCTCCTGCACGCGGGCGCCGAGGAGGAGGCAGCATTGGTTCGTCATGGCGTCGTCTCGCTCCAAATCGGGTCGACCGGCGCCCTCGCCAGGGCCGTGCCGCGGCCGGTTCCACCGCGATCCGGCCCGTCGGACGGGAAGGCCCGGGCCGACTTTAGCCGATCCGCGTGAC
Organism: Methylobacterium sp. M6A4_1b; assembly: GCF_053345175.1. Lineage (NCBI taxonomy): Bacteria > Pseudomonadati > Pseudomonadota > Alphaproteobacteria > Hyphomicrobiales > Methylobacteriaceae > Methylobacterium > Methylobacterium sp. M6A4_1b. The sequence continues at coordinate 9,309 of NZ_JBKEZQ010000034.1, read as the reverse complement.
GATCGTTCCGGGACCGCCGCCGCACTTGACCGGCCTCCATGTTTTGTTAACCATTCAGGCCACAGCCTGAGCGGAGCCTCCCGGCGCCCCCGCGCGGCCGGGCCGCGAATTCGGCGGCGCGTCCTTAATCCCGCCCGTTTCTCCGAGCCCACTGGGGCGGGTCGAGGCCCTGGATCACGCAGCGGCCGCGACCTCGAACAAGGAGTTTCCCATGATCAAAACGCTGCTGGCGCTCTTCACCGTCGCCGCCGTCCTGACGATCCGGGCTTTCCTGAAGCTTCTCTGGCTGCCGTTCCAAAGCTTCGGCGGCCTCCTGCGCGGCCGTCCGGCCGCAACCTGAGCCGGTCCGCGATCGGACGGCCCCGTCACGACCCGGACGCGGCGCGCGCCGCGGCAGGCTTCCGGCGCGGCTTGCCGGAGTTCGACTTGCCAGACCCGGACTTGCCGGAGTTCGGCTGGCCGGACCGCGATGGCGACGCGCCCGCTGGAAATGACCTCGGCTTGGCCGGCTCCGGCTTGGCCTGACGCGCCGCGCGCCCCGTCTGCACGGACGCCGCGTGGGCGTCGAGAAACCCGCGGCAGGCCTCGAACTGCGTCTCGATCTCGGGCGGGCAGTCCAGGCCGCGCTCCGCGGCGAGACTGCGGGCATAGCGCAGCATCGCGGCGCTCGGCGGACGCGCCCCACCGGCCGGAGCCATCCGCGTTGCGGCGGGTCCGGCCTCGGCATCCAGGAAGGCGCGGCAGCGGGCGAGGCTGCTCTTGCAGCCGCGGGGCAGGGCGATGCCCTTGCGCGCGGCCAGCGACACCGCGAAGGCGGCCATGGCCGGCGTCGGCGGGCGGTCCCCGCCGGCGCGTCCCCGTCCCTGTCCCCGCGATGGCGGCGGCGCCAGGCTCGGATCCAGGCTGACCACCCCCGCCTGGGCGATGGCGGAGATCAGGCCGTCGAGGCGCGCGCGCGTGCGCTCCCGGAAGGCCTCGGCCCGGGCGCGGGCCTCCGCCCGCGTGGGAGCCCGGCCGATCTCGGCGAGTTCCGCCTCGAACATCGCCCGGCCCACCGGGTCGCCATAGGCCGGAAAGACCCGCCGCACCGCCGCGATGAAGGCGAGCCCCACCTCGGTCACCGTGAGGGCCGGATCCTTGCCCTCCGCCAGGGCGAGGTAGTGGCTCTTCAGGAGCTTGGGCAGGATGCTGTCCCGGGTTGCGGCCGTGCCGAGCCCCTTCGGCTCGTTCGGGTTGACCGGGTTCTCCAGCGCCCGCTTCGCCGCCGGGTCGTCCACCTGGTCGATCAGGCGCCCCATCACCACAGGAAGCTCGCCCCGGGTGATCCGCCGGGGCGGCTCGGTCACGGCCTCGGCGATGTCGGCGCCCGCGGCCGTCGCCGCCTCTCCGTCGCTGACCGCGGGTAGGCGGGCGGCGCGGGCCTCGTCCTCGGGCCGGGCCTTGCCGGGCACGAGATCGGCCTCGACGTCGGCCTCCGCCCCGTAGAGCGCGCGCCAACCCGGCACGCGCACGACGCGCCCGCTGACCGCGAAGCGCTTCGCGCCAAGGGGCGTCGCCACCTCGACCGCCACCTCCGTGCGCGCATCGATGCCGTCGGGCAGGTGGGCGGCGCCGTAGGCCTTGGCCACGAGCTCCCAGAGGCGGAAGAGGTCCGCCTCGAGCCGCCCGCGCTCCGGCACCTTGCGCAGAGGCACGACGGCGTGGTGCTCGCCCGGGTCCTTGACGTAATGCCCTCTCGCCCCGCGCCGGATGACGGGCGCGTCCGCGGTGAGCAGAGGCCGGAGGTCCGCCAGCACGGAGCCGATGGCGGCCATCACCGCGCCGGCATCCCCGGCCTGCCCCTCGGGCAGACTTTCCGACTCGGTGCGCGGGTAGCTGAGATAGCCCTGGTCGTAGAGATCCTGCGCGAGCCGCGCCGTGTGCTGCGGGTCCCAGCCGAAGCGCTTGGCGCAGCGCCGGGCCAGGGTGTCCTTCGAGAAAAGGCGCGGCGGCGCCCGGCGCACGTCCTTCTGGACCACCGCCAGGAGCCCGGACCAGGCGGCCGCCGCCGTCCGGATGGTCTCGGCCGCGGGGCGCTCGAAGATCCGCTCCTTCGGCAGGTGCCACAGGGTCAGGGCCGCCCCCGTGCCGGTCTCGACGTGCAGCGCCACCTTGAAGAAATCCTGCGGCACGAAGGCCCGGATGCGCGCCTCCAGGTCGGCCAGGATGGCGAGGGTCGGCGTCTGCACCCCGCCGAAGCGCCAGGGCTCGCGGAAGGCGGGCGGGCGCAGGCGCAGGGAGATCGCGCGCGTGCCGTTGAGGCCGAGATGGTAATCCTCGTATTGCCGGCACAGCGCCTCCAGGTAGGCGGCGTAGTCCTGCTCGCCGGATTCCGGCTCACGGGCCAGGGTGGCGAAGGCCCGCCGGACCGAGAGGTCGTCGAGGGCGCCGAGCTTCAGGCGGTCGACCCGGCCGCGCCAGCCGAAATGCTCCAGCACCTCCCAGGCGATCATCGAGCCCTCCCGCCCCGGATCGGTGGCGATGATGACGCGCTCGACGCCGCGCAGGGCCTGGCCGATCGCCGCGAGCTTGCCCGCATGCGACTGGCCGGAGCGGCCGGTGCCGCAGATCACCGGAAGGGTGTCGAGGACGATGGGCAGGGTCTCGAATTGCCAGGCCTTCCATTCGGGCCGGATCCGGCCCGGCTCCTCTGCGGTGAGCAGGTGTCCCTCGGCGGCGACGCAGACGGTGCCGGGCGAGCGGAAGAAGCGCTGGAGCTGGCGCATCGCCGACGGCTTCTCGAAGAAGAACAGCGTGCGGCCGGAGGGAGCGGGGGACTTGGCCGGAGACTTGGCCAAAGATTGGGCCGGAGGCATGGAAAGGGACATGAGCGCGGGTCGGGGCCGTGATCAGGCGGCCTGCCCGAGGACGTCCCCGCCCCGGGGCCGGCCCCGCTGCGCCTCTCGTCCGGGTCGCGAACGCCCGGGCGTTGCCGTCGGATCGACCGACAGGAAGGACCGGACCAGGACGCGGCGGCCGCGCAGATCGTGCACGGTCACGTGCCACTCCGCCCAGTTCCCCGCCTCGCCGAGGCTGCGCATCACGTCCCGCGCCACCGCCTCGGCCCGTCGCACCAGGCGATGGGGCGCCCGGATGTCGTTCCCGACGGCATCGAACACGCATTCGCGGCCGTTGGTGCAATGGAAGCGGTAGCGCGCCATGCTGCTCGGACTCCCTCGTGGACGCCCCTCGCGACGGCGCCGAGTTCACTCTCTGTTCTCATATGAGGGCAAGGGTGCGCAGTTGGCAAGGGCCGATCCGTCCGCCGCCGAAGGCCCCGCGGGTTCCCCTGCGCTCCGAGGCCGGCGCCCCGGTCGCCCGTGCGTCCGACCACCGGAGCATCCCAGTCACGGCACAGAGCCATCGCCGCGTCGATAACATTTGGTTATCACATTTGATATTTGTGTCTGATCTGCATAAGGCTGGGGCTCTTCAAACATGAGGAGCGATTCGCTTGACGCTCGCTGTGCCGAGAGCCGCCGAACCGGGTCGGGGTCCCGAATCGATCGCGCGACGAAACATCGACTCCATCCAGTGGGCCCGTGGCATCGCGGCGCTCGGCGTGTTTCTGTTTCACCTCGACATGAGCATCACCGAGAAATTCGGTTCGACGTGGTGGTCGGGCTGGTTCTTCGGCGGGGCGACGGGCGTCGAATTCTTTTTCATCCTCAGCGGCTTCATCATTCTTCACACCCACCTCCAGGACATTGGCCGGCCCGACCGCTTCTCCAGCTTCATCACCAAGCGCTTCATTCGGCTTTATCCGATCTACTGGCTCTGCGTGCTGCCGCTCGGAATCGCGTTGCTCGCCGGGGCAGGGGCCAACGGCCATCGTGACCTGACGGTCATCCAATTCATCACGGATCTGCTGCTGATTCCCCGCGAGGGCGTCCGGGTTCTTCAGCCCGCCTGGACTCTGCAGCACGAACTGGTGTTCTACATCGTTTTCTCAGCAATGATCTTTCATGCCAGACTTGGCCTGTTGGCCTTTGTGCTCTGGCAAGTCGCCTGCCTCGCGACATTGATCTTCGATTTCATTCCCGTCGGCTATCAGAACATGCAGCCTCTTGCCCGCTTCCTGGGGCACGAGAATTTCGGCTTTGCGATCGGAATGCTCATCGCCTGGATCTACCGGGAATACGGTCGCGGCCAGGCGATGCTGTTTCGCCTCATCGGCGCCATAGGCGCCGTCGGTGTCGGGGTCGCCCTCTGGCTGCGCGGCGTCTCGGGCGTGGTCATCCTGCCGAACGCGGCCGCCGAGGCGCTTCTGTTCTTTGCGCTCTATGCGATGGTCATGATCGGCCTCCTCACCGTGCGCGTGGCCGGCCCTTCGCGCGTGGGGGCATCGCTCGGAATCCTCGGCTCGGCCTCCTACGTCCTCTACCTCATCCACGAGCCCATCATCTCGGCCTCCATCAAGCTCGCCCAGAGCCCGATCCTGGCGGGTCGAGCGACAGGTCTGGTCGTGGGACTGGCGATTCTCCTCGTCGGGATTTCCGCATCGATCGCGGTCCACAAGCTCATCGAGCAACCTCTCCTCGCGCTTCTGAGGAATGCTGCCTTCGGACGCCGGCCCGCCTCGGGAATGGCCGCCCAAGCGTCGTAAAGCCACCATCGCAGGCGAGAGTCACCCGATTGGGTTGGGAAGGACCGATTTGGGGCCGTCGCGGCGAAGCCCGCGCAGGCCGACCGGCGGCGCCCCACCGCCGGCGAGGCCGCCCCTCACGATGCGGGCGCGCCGCTCACCGCACGGTCTGGTCTGGAAGCTTGAAGTCCGGTCTGTCCAAGGTGGTGTCGGGGCGAACCCTTCCGATGAAGCCGCCCTTTCCGTTGTCGGTCTCGGGCCGCGCGGGAAGCGCGCCATCCGTTGCGCGCGTGAGGGGATTCTGGCTCCCCGCCGCGATGTCGGGATTGAGGGCGCTGGGATCGACGCTCTTCAGACTGGGGGATTCGCCGTTGATGCCCTCCCGTGCCAGTCGATAGGCGAAGGCGACGTCCCTGTTCCCCAGAGCGGTCACCGCTTCCGTGATGCGGCGGCTGACACTGGCATCGCGCGACTCGCAGTAGGCTGAGACGCGCCCGAGGCCGTATCCGATCGCCTGGCGCTGGTCCGGAAGCGCCGTGCGGGCCAGGCGCAGGAGTGCGGACAGGGCCTGAGGGCTCGCCAAAGCCAGCGTGTCGACTTCAGCGGAAAGGCCGCGCTGGTCATTCGGATGTCGCGAAAGGAGGTCGGACGGCCGGTCCAGGAAGGCCTCGACGGCCACGTCCGATATCCTGCGCTTGGGGATGCAGACGGCCGACGCAGACGGCACCGAAACAGCCAGGATCAAGGCGCTCGCGAGGCCTGTCCTCGAGAATGGTCCCAATGCGCGATCTCCCGTCCGCCGGCTCATCGAAACAGACGGTCTCGCGACCTCACCGCCTCAGGTGCGTAGAGATCTCGACTGTCCAGATTGTCCGCAGAGACGGTGTTAAGTCATCCCCGGGCTTACCGCAACGACGGGGTACCGCCGCGGCGGTAGTGCCCGGCCATCGACGGATGGACAGGACGGCATCGCCGCCCCGGGCAAGTCCGCTTCGTCGGATCAGCCACGCCGTCAACGTGCAACCGGCGACGCCCAGGACGCGAGGGGTACCAGAGCGAGCGGAAGCCGGGAGGGAAAGCCGGAAGCGCCATCAGCCGGATCCTGTGCGCCGACCAGGCCCGCCGTGTCGCGGCCGGACCGCTTCCCGTTCGTGACCTGTCACGGAGGCCGTTGCCGGCTCGGTCTCAGGGCGGTGCGTTGCCGGTCCTCTCCGCGACCGCAGCATCGTAGCCGGCGGTCCACCGGGCATGCGCCTCGGTGCCGTCGGCATAGGGGCAGTCCTCGCGGAGCAAGCCCTTGCCGGGCGCATAGAAGCCCAGCGCATAATGGTCGAGGTTGTCGTCTGGCGGCTCGGTCATGGATGGTAGGTAGCGCGCGAGGTCGCCGCTCCAAGCGGCGCCGCGCGTCGGCATCTCCCGACGCCCGACCCTGGTTAGAATTTTACTGCGCAACCGACACGCAGATTGCAGCATTATGCATGCAGCCCCTTCATTCCGAACGGGGCAATCGGAGTTCGGCAGATGAGTGCTGGCTATCCGCTCCTGTTCCTCGCGTTCGGAACGCTCGGCGGCCTCCTGTTCCTGGCCCTTGCGGCCCGCAAGCAGGTGGCAGACCTGAAGAACGATCCCGCGCGCTCCAGCATCATCCGGGATCACGGTGGCGCGCCGAGGCCGAACATGCCCGGCACCGAGCACTGACGCGCCATCCGTAGGGCGCCCGCGCTGTGTCCGGCAGCCCTGAGGCTCCGGTCGTCGCGGGCGAACGCAACCCCGTCGCCAGCCTCCAGGATGTCGGCGGCCATCCTCCGCCGAAGCTCCCGCTCAGGGAGCCCGAAGCGGCGCCGGGAGGCGTCCGGCTCCCGGTCCGCCCTATAGCACGACCGCGGACGCGGCGACGGAAGCGACAAGGGGCACCGATCTGCGCACACCGTTGCGCCGACAGCGGTCGCATTATTGTAGCCAAGAGATAAGCAATCTCTGAAGTTATGCAAGTTTTCGCCAGAAATTGTGGCTCGCAATTCCGAAGTGGATCAGCCATCCGCTTCCATTGCCGTTCGGGCTGCCTTGCCGCCCGGTCGAATGGCCCCCTCGAGGCAGGCAGGCCCGTGTCGGTCCAGTCGCCGGCGATGAAGAGGTTTCGAAATTCCGTGCGTGTCCGGGGCCGATGCCGGGCCGCCTCGGGCGTTGGCGCAAAGGTCGCTCGCTTCTCGCGGATGACCTGCCAGGGCGGCGGCCTGTCGGACAGGCCGGACATGGACCGGCCGGTGACGTCGGAGACCTCGGCCCAGATCGGATGCGCGAGTTCCGGTCGGCTCAAATCGCCCAGGTCCGTTGCGCTGACGGTCACCGAAATGCGATCCGGAAAGGCGAAGATCCAATCGGACAGCCCGTTCACCACACCCGTCAGCCGCGGCATGCCGGCAGGGCATTTCACGCCGAAGTGGACGTTCGCGATCCCCCGGTGATCCGTCGGGACCTCCAGCCCCGGGACGGCGTCGGCCGTCGCCTTCGGAGGAAGCGCAAGGATGACCTGATCCCGAGGCTTCGGCCGCATCGGGCCGTCGCCGAGGACGAGGCCGGCGACGCGCCCGCCCTCGTACGCGAGGCGGTGCAGACGATCGTTGTGGCGAACCACCGCCCCGCGCTCCTCCAGGAAGCGCAAGGCCGGGGCGACGAAGGCTGCCGAGAGCCCGCCCTGGGCGATGACGGGCCGGCAGGCATCCCCGCCTTCGTCGAAGGTCTCCCGCAGGACCTGTGCGGCGAGGGTCGCATCCGCATCCCTCGGATCGAGGTCCAACGCCGCCAGGAGGACGGGGCGCCAAGGCCGCTCGTAGAGCGTCCCCCCGCAGGCGAGGACATCCGAGACCTTCGCACCCGGCCTTGCCGAAAGGAGGCGAAGGATCGCCGCGCAATCGATCGCCTGGGTACCCGGGACGCGCCCCTGATTGAGGCGCAGCGTCCAGCGTTCGCCCGCGGCGAGGTCGACGAAGGGAAACTCCGCCCGCGGATGCACGGCGACCGCCCTGCGGCCGCCGATGCGGTCCAGGAATGCGAAGGTCGCCCCGTTGCCCGACAGGACAAGGTGGTTGCCGTTGTCGATGGTCATCCCGAGATGCGGGTCGTGATAGGATCTGCAGCGGCCGCCGGCATGGCCGGCGGCTTCATGGACCATCACCTGACGCCCGGCTTCCACGAGCCGCACGGCCGCGGAGAGCCCCGACAGCCCCGCGCCCACGACGTGAACGACACCCGTCATCGCGTACCCTTCCGTCAACGCACGAGGACGTTGCGGAACTGCCATGGGTCGCTGGTGTCGATGTCCTCGGGGAACAGGCCCGGGCGGCCGGTCAGCGGCGTCCAGTCGGTGTAGACGCCGATGACGGGGCCGAGATACGGGGACTGCACTTCGAGGCAGCGTCGGAAGTCCATCTCGTCGGCCTCGACGATGCCGGCCTCCGGGTTCTCCAGCGCCCAGACCATGCCGGCGAGCACGGCGGAGGTCACCTGCAGGCCGGTGGCGTTCTGGTAGGGGGCGATGCGGCGGGTCTCCTCGATGGAGAGCTGCGAGCCGTACCAGTAGGCGTTCTTGGCGTGGCCGTAGAGGAGCACGCCGAGTTCGTCGATGCCGTCCACGATCTCGGTCTCGTCGAGGATGTGGATCTTTTCCTGGACCTTGCCGCCATTGCCGAACATCTCGTGCAGCGAGAGCACGGCGTCGTTGGCGGGGTGGTAGGCGTAGTGGCAGGTCGGCCGGTAGGCGGCGCGCTCGCCCTCGCGCACCGTGTAGTAGTCGGAGATCGAGACGGCCTCGTTGTGGGTCACCAGGAAGGCGTATTGCGACTGGGCCGTGGGGGTCCAGGAGCGCACGCGGGTGTCGGCGCCGGGCTGGAGCAGGTAGATGGCGCAGCGCGAGCCCTTCTCCTGCTCGCGGCCGTTCTCCGGCATCCAGGTCTCGTGGGTGCCCCAACCGAGCTCGGCCGGCTGATTGCCCTCGGAGACGAAGCCTTCCACCGACCAGGTGTTGACGAACACGCCCATCGGCTTGGCCGACTTGGCGCGCTGGGTGTCGCGCTCGGCGATGTGCACGCCCTTGACGCCGACCGCGCGCATGAGCGCGGCCCAGCCGGCGCGATCCTTCGGCTCGGCGGTCTTCAGGCCGAGATCGCCGGCGACGTTCAGGAGCGCCTGCTTGACGAACCACGAGACCATGCCGGGATTGGCGCCGCAGCAGGACACGGCGGTGGTGCCGCCGGGGCTGGCGGTGCGCGCGTCCAGGATGTCCTGGCGCAGGGCGTAGTTGGTGCGGTCGCCCTGGCTCCTGTCCTTGTCGAAGTAGAAGCCCGGCCACGGCTCCGCGACGGTGTCGATGTAGAAGGCGCCGAGTTCCCGGCACAGTTCCATGATCGCCCGAGACGAGGTGTCGACCGAGAGGTTGACGCAGAAGCCCTGGCCGCCGCCTTCCGTGAGCAGCGGCGTCAGCACGTCGCGATAGTTCTCCTTGGTCAGCGCCACCTGCTCGAAGCGCAGGCCGTGCTTGTCGGCCAGGGACCTGTGCGCGTCGGAGGGCTCGACGACCGTGAAGCGGGCCTTGTCGTAGTCGAAGTGACGCGCGATCAGCGGGAGCGTGCCGCGCCCGATGGAGCCGAAGCCGATCATCACGATGGGGCCGGTGATGCGGCCGTGGA
>NZ_JBKEZQ010000033.1:0-36368 GCF_053345175.1 Methylobacterium sp. M6A4_1b | reverse complement strand
GCAGTCTGCGAGAACGAGGTTAGGGGGTCAGAATTGGACGCCGATCCCCCGCCTCACGGGGTCAAAGTTGCACGCCGAAACACAGCGTTAACAGGCGCTTACAACGCCACGTGCATTCGCTGGAGAGAAATGCACACCAAGATCGCTACGGTGCTACCTCGGTCATCCAGCCTTCGCATCGGCCCTACCGTTGGGCTCGGCTCGCAGCGAGCACCCGTCCAGCTACGTCCAGGCTGAGCCGGTACAAGCCAACTCAAAATGTGGGGTATTTTGAGGGGTGTGCTCACGCGACGAAGCGAAAAGCACCATTAATTCATTGACTTGAATGATTAAAGTGGCGGAGAGGGGGGGACCGTACCCCAGCTCGCGCTTTCCCTAGGGAAACGGGGTTCGCGGCGCCCGTTTTCAGGTTTCGTGTGTACCACCGTCGTGTGCCGTCTTCCAACTCGGAATTCGGGCGCTTCAACAGTGTTGGAGCATCGCACAAGGCGGGCTGAGCGAAGGTGGGACCGGCGAGCTTCGGTGCTCGGAAGCGGGTTCTGGCCGCACCATTCGTCGAACCGGCTGTCCCCGGTGAGGGACGCGGGATCCTGGAGGAAACCACCGCCGCCGCGTCGAGCTTGCGAAGGCCCATCGATCCCGGCGGTGCACCAATCGCGGGTCGTGGCGGCACGGCCTTCTATCGGCCGTTCACGGCTACTTCCACCAGCATAACAGCAAGCTGTCATGCTGGTGCGCCACCCCTGTCCACCAAGGCTGCACTGACAGGCTCAAATTTTAACATTGAGCTGGCATGACAGCTTACTGTCACCAATGCCGGACATGCCGCGGTGCCTCCACCGAAAAGACCCTCTGGCGATGCCTTAGACCCGGGCAAGTCGAAGGTGATGCTCTACGTCCCGCCCGCGCTGCACAGGGCGATCAAGCAGGCCGGCCTGGACGAAGGTCGATCCGCCAGCGCCATCTACTCGGAGGCAGCACGCGCGTGGCTCGAACTGCGAGGCGTATCGGTTGAGACCGCTTCTGAGGCCGGCGCTTCGGATCCCAGCCCCTCACCGGTGACACTCTCCGACCTGATCGAGACGATCGAACGCCAAGGGCGCCGGATCGAGGTAGCCTTGGCAGCGGTGGAGGCGCCCGGCCGCGAAAGGCGAGAGAGCAGCCAAGCACCGGGGGGGACGAAGGCCGCGGAAGCGATGCGGGTCGTGCTTGGGATCCTGAACGCGTCCGGCGCAGGCGGGGTCACCGGACCGGATCTGACGAGCGCGGCTCAAAAGGCCGGGGTCAGGTCGGGGGCGGCGGAACAGGCGAAGACCGTTCTACGCAGTGCGGGTGTCGTACGCTCTGAGAACAGGCGATGGTACGTCGGTGGCCCAGCACGGACTGGTGAAACGTGACGTCTGCCAAGCCAAAACGGTCGAAAATCGTCCCGACGGTTTCCCGAAGGTTTGCCCAGACGTGAAGGGACGAAACCCATCCGGGATCGATCAAAAAGCATGGAAGTCGTTCGTTCTCGAAGGGAATAGACCACTGAGATTCTAACCAGACAACCCGGAACTCCCAGGGCCGTGGCATAGCCCCCGGGGGATTCCCGACGGTTTCCCCGTCCCAGGGCTCAACGGACGAGCGTGACGGGACCGACGACGCCCGGCCTCGCGTAGATCTGGCAGCCGGCCTCGATGCGAACGGAGCACCGTAGCCGGACGATCAACAGCGCGGCGAAGGTAATGTCGCGCTCGCCCGTCACGAGGTCGATCATCGACGCCACGTCCTCCGCGCTCGGCAGCACGGGGAAACTCGGATGGGAATGCCACTCGCCGAGGTAGTTGAAGCGTCTGTAGTCCGTCCCCGTCCTCCGGAAGAACGCATCGAGCGCCGCGCGGTGATGCTCCGGGCTGCGCACGAAATGGGCCGCCGTGCCGCTGGTCTCGTCGACGCTGAACTCAACCACGCGGAAGCGGTCATGCCCCAGTTGCTCGCCCATGAGGATCCCGCCGATCTCGCGCCGCCCGGCCCGACGCAGATGGCGCCCGAGCTTGGCGCGCTGGTCAGGCGGCAGGCTGATCGTCGTCATCGGCCACCGCGGGCATCAATTCCCGGATGAGGGTCAAGCTCTCTTCGATCGACGCGGCAGTCGTCTCGGGCGCCCATTCCGTCGCCCCCTGCAGGTCGATGGGCCATGTTTCGAAGGGCGCGGTGAACATCCAACCCGCCCGCAACGCGATGACGTAGGCCGGCGACGGAAAAATCGTGTCTGCGGCACGCGCAAGCGCATCCGTCGCGAGCCGTGCAAGGTGTGCGGCGACGACGCTGACTTCTGCATCGTCGGCCACCCAAGTCCCATCCGGGCCGCCACCATACGGGTCAGCGTCGGGGTCGGCCTGCGCAGGAATGCCCTGTGTTTCGAACCATGCCGCGATCTGGCTCCTGGCTGCCTGTGGTTCCGGTTCGAGGTCCGGCCTCACGCGCGCGACGAGGCCGCCAATCCCGCCGGCGAACACCTCGCCCCAGACCAACGGCCGGCGGTTCCGCAGGGCAACTGCCGCACAGAAGTTGAACGCATGCGGGTCGGCCGTGGCATCGACGATCACATCGCATCCGGCAAGCTCCGACATCACGGATTCGGTCGTGCCGGAGCTTTCCTGGCCGCCGAGGGGCACACGCCGCCTCGTCACCTCGACCTTGCCTCGGACGGCCGTCAGCCGGTCCGCAAGGGCGTCGACCTTGTGGACGCCGATCGCCGCCAGCCCGAGCTCGTTCCGGACGAGGTTGCCCGGCAGGAGCACGTCATCGTCGATCAGCACGAACCTCCCGATACCGGTCCGAGCAAGCATCACGGCGACCTTCGAACCCAGGGAGCCTGCGCCGACGATGCCCACTGTCTTGCCGATGAGCGCGTCGTATGCCTCGGGCAGTCGACGGCCCTGGTCCGTGATCGGCAGGGTCCGGTACTCGGCACCGTTGCGCACGCCATCGTGGTCGTAAACGTGATAGACGACCCAGTCACCCGGCGAGGCCAGGACGACGAAGACACCATCGCCTGGCGTTCGTACGCTCCTTCCATCCTCTTCGAGGCCGACCTCTTCGAGCATCGTCGCGAGTTGATCGACCGTCAGTCCGCGTTTCGCCGTATCGGGATTCAAGGACACGACGCGGGCCGGGTACTGGCTGGATCCGACGGCGCCCGGCTCCCACGCACCGACGACCGCTTCGCCGTCCACCGCGACGAGGGTCGATACGAAGGTGCGGGTCCGCATCTTCTCGGACATGAGCGCCTCGACCGACGTTCCTTCCGAGATGGACGCGAGCCGCCGCTCCGCCTGTGGCATGAGGACGAACCGAAACGGTTGCCCCCGCGTCCTCTGCCCGAGCGTCGTGTGATGAGCCGACGGGACCCGTCGATCGCCTTCGCCCCGTTCCCCGGCAATCAGACGGTGCGTGCTCTCGACGAGCATCGCGCCTGTGATGTCCGGCACCCAGTTGTCGGGGCGGTACTCCAGGCACAGCTGCCCGTCGGCGTACTGGTGCCCGGAGAGACGGCCCCCGTCCTTGGGAACGACCCGCGGGGGTGCGTGGGGATGCAGCGCCGAGTAGGTCATCGTCATCGAGAAGGTCTCGGCACCATGCGAGACGTCGAAGTCGACGCAAAGGGCCAAGCCATCACCAACGTACCAACGGATACCGCTTAACCACCCCGCCCCCTCGACGAGTTCGGCCACGGCGGCCTGCTCGGACCTAGTCCGCCCCGGATCGGTTATCCACCAGGCCATTACGGCGCACCGAACCCCTGCGGTTTCGATGGCGCCCGCTCTTTATCCGGGAACGAGAAGCCGCCGGCCACGGGTGCCACCGAAGCCGTCTTCAGCAACGGCGATCCGACCGGAGACTGCCGACGCTGACGTGCGCGCTCCGCGACCGCCTTGCCGACACCCTGTCCGACTGTTTCGGCAATGATGACGCGACTACTGGCGCGCGCAGCCTGCTCGAAGTCGTGTCGCGCCTGGGCGAGCCATTCGAAGAACGCCTCCGCCCGCTCGGGGTGCTTCTCCCACTTGTCCGCGAAATTCTCCAAGGGATCGGTCGGATTGGCGATCCAATGCCGGCCACCCACGTTGACGATGTGCTCATCCATGCCACGCAGGATGGAAACAAGGGCCTGTCCCGTCGTCTCCTCACCATTGTAGGCATGTGCCGCGAGGGTTGTGACGATCACCGAAATCGGCCGAACCTCCGGACGATCCTGGAAGGTCTCGTCACGATGCCGTTTCAGGATCATCACGGCGGCCTGGAGAGGCGTCCGCACCTTGTAGTCTGGGATCTCCTCGACGCTTGCGTGGACACGCTCGGCGAGCTTGCGCTTCCGTCGCTCCATGATGACCGCGGTCCGGCTCCTGAACCAATCGGCGTACCCCTTCGGATTGGAGTGCGGCCAATGATCGGTCACGAGCGGGTAGGTTGGCACCTCGTTGTCAGTGATGGCGATCGCGGTTCGGGTCCAGCGAGCGTCGTATCCCCTCTGTTCTAAGAAAAGACGGACAGACTGAGCGTTCGGCAAAGCCGGAACGATATCCATGTGGAACTGGGCACCGTCCGCGTAGTCCAACACCCAACAGCGTCGTCCTTCGCGGACGGGCTTTATCATGTTCTGCGCATCGTGGTAAGATTTGATTTCTTCCCCCAGCATCTCTTTGAGCTCTTGCTGGCTGAGCTGAGACTTTGAGATCTTGGTCAACTCGCAGACGGAGTCGATATCGTACTCCTCCATCTCCGTCAGCGGCCGGATCGTCGTCCCCAGCCGGAACGAACCCTGCACGTATACTTGTGGGCCATACTCGCGAACCGTCGAGTTTTCGCGGTGAAGCCAATCCCCCAGTGACTTGTAGCTCCGATCGGCTTGCTCGTAGCGGGTCACAGGAACGCTGAGTTCGTCGGCGAGGTCTTCGAGGAAATCTTCGCTTTCTCGTGTCAAAGTCGCCAAGCGCGCCTCCCACATGCCTCGCTGCCCCGTGGGTTCAGCTTGAGGAATAAATCGTGAACGTTATATAATGCACCATCTGGAGGTGCGCCATGGCGAAGACCAAAATCCCACCCAAAACGCAGATCGAGCTCTGGGCCCGAAGCGCCGGACGCTGCGAATATCGGGGATGCAATTGCGACCTCGTCGGGGACCTGATTTCCGGTCGGGAGGACGGGACCTTCGGCTTCATTGCCCACGTCGTGGCGGACAGTCCCGACGGGCCTCGTGGCGATACGACCCGCTCACGTCTATTGGCGAGGGACATCAAGAACCTGATGTTGCTGTGCGCCAAGCACCACAAGGGTATCGACGTGGATTACCTCGCCGATCATTCCGAGGATGATCTCCTCGCGATGAAGGCGGAGCACGAGGATCGGATCGCCATCGTAGCGGGCATTGACGAGGACCGGGCCTCATATGTGATCCGGTTCGCGGCCAGCATCGGCTCCAACAGCGCGCTCGTCGACACGCGGTCGATCTTCAAGGCGATGCCGCCTGACCGACATCCGGCGGAGGGCAAGACAATTGACCTGGAGTTGTCCGGCTGCGACTATAAGGACCATGAGGAGAAATACTGGATATTTCAGCGCGACAACCTGCAACGTCTCTTTGCGCGAAAGGTCAAGGATCGTATTGAGGAAGGCGAAGTCCGTCATCTCAGCGTCTTCGCACTCGCTCCTCAACCATTGTTGATTGAGCTCGGATGCCTCCTCGGCGATATCGTGCCGACATCGGTGCATCAGCGACACCGTGAGCCCCCGACGTGGCGCTGGCAGGCCAACCAGCCGGCCATTGTCTTTGAGACAGCAGATCCGGGAAATCGACCGGGTGCGACCGTTGCGCTCAAGTTAGCGCTCAGCGCGACGATCAACGATGAGCGCATTCATGCGGCCCTGGGACCAGACGTCGCGATATGGTCGCTCACAGCTGAGAACCCCCACAACGACATCCTGCGCCGCGCGGAGGATCAGTCTGCGTTTAAGGTGCAGCTGAGACTGCTCCTGAACCGCATCAAGACGGTGCATGGTGAGGACGCGATCATCAACGTGTTTCCCGCCCTGCCGAACTCCGCGGCCGTTGAGGTCGGACGTGTGTGGATGCCCAAGGCAGATTTGCCGATGATCGTCTATGACCAGAACCGAACGGCCGGCGGCTTCATCAAGACGATCGAGATCCGGCCTTGAAGTTTAGCGGCAGGATGCGACGGGTCGATCGGTTCGACCCGGGCGTCTCGGGCGTCTCGGTAACTTGACGTTGTTCAACGATGATCTGATCCGTTGCGGGCCCGCAACGCAAGGCACCCGGCAACGGCATTGCCGCCGCCGGGTGCCGATTTGGTCCTGACCCTCTATGAGCTGGCTTTTGCTGCTCTCAGGTGTACCGCATCGCCCTCAATACGCTTGCGGCTCCCACGATCATCCCGGATCCGCTCCCTCCGTCGCCGCTCGACCTGACCCGGGTGCTCCCGCGGGGGCAGGCCCCGGGGTACTACAACCTCGATCGTCGAGGGGACCTTGATGGCGAAGGAGTGGGCCGCCTTCACCCCGTGCGACCACGCCAGGGCGTCGGCCGCCGCCTCCTGCCCTTCCAGGGTCCACTGGCCGTAAATCTTCACCGCGGTCTGGACCGACATGCCCAGCAGGTCGGCCGCGGCCCTGACATCGACCCGGCCGATCCTAAGCCATGTCGCCGCCGTGTGGCGCAGCGTGTGACGCACGACCTCCGCGTCGAGGCCGGCGTCGGCGACGACCGCTTCCCAGATCCAAACCGGGGCCGACGCGTAGGGCTCACCGTCCGGACGGGACACGACGGCCGAGATGCCGGCGGCGAGATCGGACTTCCGCCATCCCCCCATCGTGGAGGCAACCTTGGGGGCGATCCGCGACGTCATCCGCGGCTTGCCCTCGCTAGGGTCCAACCCGAAGCCGCGCCGGTGGATGAAGCGGCCCTCCACGTCGATGCAGCCGCCATCCGCCGAACATTCCCAGCACAGCTCCCTGAGTGCCTCGTCCCGGGTGCCGGTGTACAGACCAACGAAGAGGTACCGCCGCAACGCCTTGCGGTTGGCGATGGTCTGCGGATCACGATACGCGTAGCGCCACACCTTCCTGCCGCGCGGGCCCATGACCAGCTCGCGCTTCCAGGCGCCTGCGTCGTTGTCCCAGATGCGACCGCGGATGGCCCAGTACATCCGGGCTACCTCCGGTCGCCGCAACCACCGCGTCCGCCCCGGGCCCTGCGCCGGCACCTCCACGTTGGGATGCCAGGCGAGGGTGTGCTCTCCCGCATAAAGGTTCACAGCCTTGCGGAGGAAGCAGATGTCCTCCCGCGCGGAGCTCGGACTGGCGTTCGGCGCATCGGGGTCGTCGTCCAGATAGCGCGCGTCGCGCTGGCCGGTTCGCCACTCGATGTATTCGAGGAGCCGGGTCGTGGTGAGGTCCTTGAGCGTCTCGTCCTTGAAGAAGGTCGCCAGCGATTTGATACGCGTCACCAGCTGGCGATACTTCTTCCAGACCCGGGCCTTTTTCTTGGCGGCGGCGGTACGAAGGGACGTCTTGCGCGGGGCCGGCGGCTTGCCGGGTGGCCGGGCGGCGTCGAGAAGGTGGTTCAGCGTCGCCGCGACCGGGACCATGCGCGGGGCGACGATGCCCCGCTCCCGCGCTTCCTTCTGAAGCTTGTAGAGATCGAGGACCCTCTCGGCCTTCTTCCGCTGTGCCTCGGGCTGACGCGTCGACACCTCCACCCTGCCGTCGCGTATGTACCACGTGATCTTCGTGGGGTCCGTCCTGGATTTGCGCGGCACCAAGTGGGGACCCTCCGAGGGTGGCCCGCGCTTGTTGTCCGGCTCTGGGATCGCCGCCGCCGCGGTCATCAACGCGACGCGCACGTCATCCTCGGCGCGCTCAAAAGCGGCCCGTTGCATCTTCTCTCGCTTCATCGTAATTCAAGCCTACCTGTGCCGGCACGCGTGCCGGTGCGTCGGAAGGCGGACACGGGGCGGTTTAACCGCCAAGTCTGAGCGCCCCGTGCCCGCCGCTTACCGTCCCGAACCGCCGTTTGCGGCTGTCGTGACGGGTCCCTTGGCAGCGCGCCTCGAACGCGCGCGCCCTCCGCCGAGCCTCTGTGCCTCGGCAATCTTCATCTGCAACGTGGGAAACGCGGACATCTCGTCCGCTTCCGGCTGCTTGGACTTCTCGCCGACACCATCCTCACCCATCCGACGGATCGCCGTCGGGGTGGTGAAGAACTTGCCGGCCACCTTCGTGATCGCCAGCGCGCCATCGCGTCCGGCCGTCCTGAGGGTGTTGGTGGTGATCGGGCCGTCCGGCCAGAACAGGGCGGCGGCCTCGGGCAGGGTCAGCAGCTCGTCATCGTTCCACTCCTCGCTCCGCGGCCGGTCAGCAACCCGTTGGGGTCGCTTCGGAAAAGGCCTGGCCGGCGTCGTCACGCGAGGCAAACCGGTTTCGATCCGCGAGTCAAAGCCCAGGGCGAGGCCTTCATTTTTCGCGGCCTTATCCCTTGGGGCGACCGTTCCGACGGACGGCTCGCAATCCTTGCGGTCCTTGAAATGAAACGTGTCTTCGGCGGGCTGCGCCATGACCATGGAATGCTCGCAAAGCCCTGGCAGGCCTGGAAAAAGGTCCAGTTGGTCGAGCTCGTACGCCGCGTTTCGGACCTCTTCGGGCCAATCCGCCGGCGTGGCGACACGATCCTTTGACGGTCCTTGTTCGACTTCGTCGCCGACAAAGGATCGCCCAATCGATGAGTCGGCGATTTCCAGGGTTTTCGAGCCTAAATCTAAGTATTCTGCCACCTGCAGGGTTTGGTCCGCGGCCAACCCTGGGCGTGCCTGGCCGTCCGGAAATCGGTCGAACCCGGGACTCGACCCGGGCGCGGCAACGAACGAGTCCCGACCTGACGCCGCCCCGGACCCGGCCTGGGGACTTGTCCCGCCAACCTGCGCCGTCGCGTCGGATCCAATCCGCGCGGTCGCCCTTCCTACCGGGTCCACGGGCGGGAGCCCTGGGGATGCCACGCGTGGCATCCTCTGGACTTCATCCCGACCAGGGATGACGGCCATGGCTGGCTTAACCTCCCCTTCCCTACCACCGGCCTTCGACTTGTCATGCCCGGACAGGACGCCCGGAGGCCTCGCGGCGGGGTTCGGCCTAGGACGTGCCGGCCCTGCGGTAGCCTGCGTCTGTCTCGGGGCGCCCTTGGCGGGCGATCGGACCGGCGCGGCTTGATCCCACCCGAAGAAACGAATGATGGCGTTGAGCATGGTGAACCTCCTTCGTGTCGAGGTTCGATTGTCCCCATGCGGTTTGGTGCGGCCAAATTCGAGCGTGCAGTCGTGTTTCTACAGGCCATGGAGGTCATCCCACTTGTCCGTCCCAGGCTGGATTTTCGGCCGCCCCGGGCGCGAATCAGTGCCGTTCTCGTCAAGGCCCCCGGTAGCCTGGATGCCGCGCCCCCACCGCCGGGCCCTCATCGATCCGGTCGTTACAGGGCGATGACGGACCAGGATCCGAATTTTTTAGTTGTCATCCCACTTGGAACAAAACGGGAACGTGCTTCCATTGTCATCCGGCCTGGATTCGGCCGGCGACGTTCGGAGCCTCCCGATGCCCACCCTGTTCGAAAGGCTCCTCCGACGCCGGAGCCCGCCTGTGGATCCCGCTCCACGCCCAGGTGCCGGCCGGATCGAGGCGCCGCCGGCGACGAAGCGGGCGGGCGTCCGGCCTATCCGCATCCTCTCGTTGACCACGGCGACGCGGGATTACGCCCGCAGCGTCGAGGGCGGAACGTTCGAGCGGACGCGCATCACGGACCTCGCTCCCCTGGCCGAGGCGATGGGCCCGGATCTATGGGCCTGGCAGTATGCAAGGCGGCTGACGCGGCAAGGGCCGTGGCGGGCCCGCGCCGACGTCGACGAGCGGGTCGAGCGGGCGGTGGCCGCGCGCGCGATGATCGAGGGCATCGAGACCTGGGAGCGCGCCATCGCGGCGCTCGACGAGCGGATCGAGCAAGCCCGCCTACAGCGATGGCCGATGCCCGAGCCACTGGCGGTCCCGGCCGTGATCCTCGCCGCTATCGAAGCCCGGCGCGCGGCGACACTGGACCGGATCGCCCGGAAACGGGGCCGCTCCGGCGAGGCCGCGACGGATGCCGCCGCGATCCCCGATGCCGCCGTGCACCACCCGCCCTTCCCCGCCGGCAAGGCCTGACGCCCACCCGCGGCGACGGTCGCGAAACGACGGACGACGAGACGATGATCCCCATCAGGAACCACCCGACCGTGCGCCGCTCGCCGGGCCCCGAGGACCACCCGTCCCCGGTTCCGGCCGGAACGCCCGACGGCGTGCCGCGGGCGCCGCGGCGGCCACCCGGCCTTCCGGTCCGGTTCGTGGTGCGCATGAGCCGCGCGCTCAGTGGCGCGATCGGCGATCGCGCTGCCCGCGAGGGCTTGACGGCAGGCGCGTGGGTCCGGCGCCTGCTCCTGGAAGCGGTCGAGATGCAGTCCAAGGCCGATAGCCGGAGCGGGCGGCCGGTCCGGCGGCCGGACGAGGATGCGGCGGCGATCTCGGCGGCCATCCGGGAACTGGCCGCCGTCAACGCGGCCATCTCGATGAAGGACCTCCCCGCGGCACGGATGAGCCTGACCACGGTGCGGGAGATCCTCATTCCCCTTGTCATCCGCCCGGCCGGGCGTGCGCGCAAGGACGCCGACCGGTGATCAGCGGCGCCACGCGCGGGCAAGGCCTCGGCGATGGCCTGGCCCGGCACCTCACCAACGCGGAGAACGACGAGGTCATACTCGTCGCCGCCCGCGGCCTCGCGAGCATGGACCTGGCCGGACAGATCCGCGAGCTGGTCGCCATCTCCATGGGAGGCCGGACGGATCGCCCCGTCTATCATGTCCACGCGGATCCGGATCCCAGCGTCGCCGATGGTGCCGGCGCACGGGCGCTGTTCTGGTCGCTGTTCGAAACGGAGTTCGGCCTGCACGACCAGCCCTATTGCGGCGTCGAGCACGTCAAGGGCGGCCGACGGCACGAGCACCGGGTCTATAGCTTGGTGCGCCCCGACGGCTCCGTCGTCGACCTGGCCTGGGATTACCCGAGACGCGAAAAGTGCTCCCGCATCGTCGAGCATGCCCACGGCGTGCCGCCCGTGCCGTCGAAGCATGCCCGCGCGATCGAGCGTCGCCTGCGCGCGGAAGGCCGCCACGACATCGCCGAATGGCTCGTCCGAGCGGGGGCGACCACGGCGGCGCGTCCGATCGCGCCGCTCACCCCGACGGAACGCCTGATCCAGGACCGCACGGGGATCCTCCTCGACGACCTGCGCCGGTCGGCACTCGCGGCCTGGCGCGCCAGCGACGACGCCGCATCGTTCGTCGCCGCGCTGCAGGCCCGCGGGCTCGACCTGCGGGAGGGACGTGTCGGCGCCGTCATCGTCGATCGAGGCGGGACGGCGCACCTTGCCACCCGTCTCATCGGCGCGGCCGCACGGCGCCTGGAAGGCAGCCGCATCCCGGCGGCGGTCGTGCGGGCGCGGCTGACCGGTTTCGAACCGAAGGACAAGGCACATGGATACCGAGATCGCGCGCCGCCTCGACAGGCAGGACCGGGTGCTGGACGCCATCCTGGCGGCATTGGCGCCAACGGAAGCCGAGACGGAGGGATCGGTCTTCGACGACCTGGTGGAGGTCCTGGCCGACCTGACGGTAGCGGTCGCGGACGTGACGGCCGCGGTGCAGGCGCTGCGATCGGACGGCTCCGCGCGCTACCGGCAGGTCGAAGCCTGATCGTAAAGCACCGTCTTGCGAACCTCGACATCTCGATCGCCCGGTACGATGCGGATGTCGGCCGGGCCCGATCCGCCGCCGAACGACTTGAGGCCGAACGCGCTTACGAGAACCATCGCGCCTGGGCCTTGTGGGGGTTGCGAGATATCTGGGGTTTGCCGCTGACATGAGGCGGATGTCGGAACCGAACCCTCGTACCCGCCAGCCGTCGCACTCATCATGCGTCCGCGGGGTCAGGAGACCCGTCGGAAATGGAGACGTGGCCGCTACGAGGCGGATCATCGTGTCATGTCACCAAGGACCCGTTCTGAAGGCCGATGCGAAGGTGTCGGACGAAACGCGCTCGGCCAGGGTCCGGAGCAGCTTGGCGTCATCGGGACCGAGCAACGCCTCGACCCGTCGATTGGCCTCTGTCCAGAGCGCGATGCCCTCGTCGAGACGCGCGCGACCCAACGTCGTCAGGACGGCGTGCTTGGCGCGCTTGTCCTTCAGGTCGGGGACGAGGTCGACGAGACCGTCCCGTAGCAGCGGCCGGAGCGCATAGGTCAGCGCCGAGACCCCGACGCCGACATGACCGGCCACGGTTTGCAGGGTCGGCCCCTCGTCGCCGGTCAGGCGCGAGATCTGGAACATCAGCACGAGCTGGGTCGACTTGAGGCCCGTCGGCGCGAACGCCTCGTCGTAGAGATGGCCGAGGTGCCGTGTCGCACGCCGCAGGATGTCGTTCGTGCAGGGCGGTCCGGCCGGAAGGATCGCCTCTACGGGGCAACCGTCACCCACCCCTGCATCGTCTGTCGTCGTGCTCATCGCCACAAAATAGTTGAGTGCCGGACCATTGCAATCCCGAAATCACGAGGTTAGGTGATTGAGCGCCAAAACATTGAGCACTCAAGCGGCGGTGCCAATCGGAGCGACGACGATGAAAGCGGTTCGATTTCATGCGACCGGAGATGCGGACGCCCTGGTGTTCGAGGACGTGCCGGATGCCGTCGCCGGGCCCGGGCAGGTCCTGATCAAGGTCGAGGCGGTCGGCCTGAACTTCGCCGACGTGATGCGCCGGCGCGGCAACGACTATCCCGAGCCGTCGCCCACGCCCTTCACCCTCGGCGCCGAGGTCGCGGGCACCGTGGCGGCCCTCGGCGAGGGCGTCACCGGCTTCGAGGTTGGCGCGAAGGTGTTCGCGACGCCGGGCGCGGGCGGCTACGCCCAGTACGTCAGCGTGCCCGCCGCCATCGTCATCCCGCTGCCCGAGGGCCTGTCACCGACCCAGGCGACGGCGCTGGTCGCGCATGGCCTCACCGCCGCCTTCGCCCTGCGCAAGGCGGCCCGCCTGGCCGAGGGCGAGAGCGTCCTGGTGGAGGGCGCCGCCGGCGGCCTCGGCGCCTTTACGATCCAGCTGGCCAAGCTCTACGGCGCCGGCACGGTCATCGCCGCCGCCAGCACCGCCGAGAAACGCGCGTTCGCGGAAAACCTCGGGGCGGACGCCTCGGTCGACTACACGGCCCCGGGTTGGGCCGAGCAGGTCCGCGCCGTCACGGGCGGACGCGGCGCCGACATCGTCATGGAGACGACGGGCGGCGAGACGACGAACCAAGCCCTCGACGCGATGGCCCCGTTCGGCCGCATGGTCTTCATCGGCCAAGCCAGCGGCGAGAAGGCCGTCGTCGAGCCCTGGAGCCTGATGGTGGCGAACCACACGGTGACGGGCTTCTACATTGGCGCCTACCTCGCCGACCCGGCGCTGGTGATGTCGACGCTCACCGAGATCATCGGCTTCGTCCTCTCGGGCAAGCTGACCCTCCATGTCGGGACCGTCCTGCCGCTGTCGCAGGCCGCGGAGGCGCATCGCCTCCTGGAGGGCCGCCGCACCACCGGCAAGGTTGTCCTCGAACCCTGGGCCTGAGGCCCGAACCCCAGGCACGGGCCGCCGGCGACCACGGCGGCGCCGGACGGCCCCCTCCCATCCATCGACATCGACACGACAGGAGACCCGCCATGAAGGCGTTCGTCATCGACAGCTACAAGAGCAAGGAGGGCATGGTCCTTCGCGAGGTCCCCACGCCGGCGGTGGGCGCCGGCGACGTCCTCGTCGAGATCCACGCCACCAGCGCCAACCTGCTCGACGCCAAGATCCGCGACGGGGTGTTCAAGCCGGCTCTGAAATACAAGCTGCCGCTCATCCTCGGAAACGACTTCGCGGGCGTCGTGAAGGCCGTCGGTCCGAAGGTCACCCGGTTCAAGGTCGGCGACGAGGTCTACGCCCGTCCCGACAAGGACCGGATCGGCACCTTCGCCGAGTTCATCGCCGTGGCCGAGGCCGACCTCGCCCTGAAGCCGAAGTCCCTCACCATGGAGGAGGCCGCCTCGATCCCGCTCGTCGCGTTGACCGCGTGGCAGGTCCTGGTGGAGCGGGGCAACCTGAAGGCCGGGCAGACCGCCTTCATCCAGGCCGGCTCCGGCGGCGTCGGCACCATCGCGATCCAGCTCGCCAAGCACCTCGGCGCCAAGGTCGTCACCACCACCGGCACCTCCAACGTCGGCTGGGTCAAGGAGCTCGGGGCCGACCGGGTCATCGACTACAAAACCGAGAAATTCGAAAACCTCGTGTCCGGCGTCGACGTCTTCCTCGACACCCAGGAGGGCAAGGACGCCGACAAGGCACTCTCGGTGATCAAGCCCGGCGGCAAGCTGATCGGCATCGCCGGCCCCCTCGACGTGCGCTTCGCCGAGGAGAACCACCTCGGCCTGCTGATGAAGGTCGTCGGCTTCCTGATGAGCTTCAACCTGCGCCGCAAGGCGAAGCGCAAGGGCGTGACCTACGACTTCGTCTTCATGCGCGCCCAGGGCGAGCAGCTGGGCAAGATCACCGACCTCATTGACGCCGGCGCGATCCGGCCCGTCGTCGACCGTGTCTTCCCCTTCGCCCAGACCCCCGAGGCGGTGGCCTACGTCGAGAGCGGCCGATCCAAGGGCAAGGTCGTGATCAAGGTGAAGTAGCGCCCGGACGATTGCCGAAGGCCGTCACAGCAGGAGAGCCCCCATGTCGAACAAAGCATCCGTCCTCGTCACCGGCGCCTCGTCCGGGATCGGGGCGACCTACGCGGACCGGTTCGCCAGGCGCGGACACGACCTCGTCCTCGTCGCCCGCGACAAGGCCAGGATGGACGAGCTCGCCGACCGGCTGCGCCGGGACAACGGCGTCTCCGTCGACGTGCTCCAGGCCGACCTGACGGCGCCGGACCAGCTCCGCACGGTGGAGGCGCGCCTGCGCGAGGACGAGCGCATCGGCATCCTCGTGAACAACGCCGGGGCGAACGTCGGCGGCGGCTTCGCCGAGCAGGCGACCGACGACATCGAGCGCCTCGTGACCCTCAACGCCACGTCGGTGATGCGGCTGGCCAGCGCGGTCGCCCCCCGCTTCGTCAAGGCCGGCGAAGGCGCCATCGTCAACATCGGCTCCGTCGTCGGCCTGGTGCCCGAGTTCTCGATGGCGGTCTACGGCGCGACGAAGGCCTTCGTGCTGTTCCTGTCCCAGGGGCTCGGCCACGAGCTCGGACCCAAGGGCGTCTACGTCCAGGCCGTGCTGCCGGCGGCCACCCGGACCGAGATCTGGACCCGCTCGGGCGCGGACGCCGCGTCCTTGCCGCCGATGATGGAGGTCGGCGACCTCGTCGACGCCGCCCTGGTCGGGTTCGACCGCCGGGAACCCGTGACCATCCCGCCGCTCCACGACGCCGGGCAATGGGACGCCTTCCAGGCGGCGCGCCAAGCGATGATCCCGGGCTTCGGCACCGTCGACCCGGCCCCCCGCTACACCTCCGCCGCGTAAGCCCCAACGAACGGGACCCCGAACATGGACATGCCGCTCGCCCGATCCGCCGAACCCGCCCACCGATGGGTCGATGCACCGACGAGAACGGTCGATGCCGCCGGAACGACGTTCGCCTATCGCCGGCTCGGGCGAACGGAGGGCGTCCCGGTGGTCCTGCTGAACCACTGGGGCGCCAACCTCGACAACTTCGACCCGCGCATCGTCGACGGCCTCGCCGCCGGCCGGCCGGTCATCGCGCTGGACTACCGCGGCGTCGGGGGCTCGGGCGGCGAGGTCCCGGGAACCGTCGCGGAGATGGCGCGGGACGTTGTCGCGCTCGTCCGCGCCCTCGGATTGCACGGCATCGACCTGCTCGGGTTCTCGCTCGGCGGGTTCGTGGCCCAGCAGGTCGCCCTGGACGAGCCCGGGCTGGTCCGGAAGCTCATCCTCGCCGGGACGGGGCCTGCCGGGGGCGTCGGCATCGACAAGGTCGGTTCGGTGTCCTGGCCGCTCATCCTGAAGGGGCTCCTCACCTTCCGCGATGCGAAGACCTACCTGTTCTTCACCGCCTCGCAGGCCAGCCGCCGGGCCGCCCAGGCGTTCCTCCAACGTCTCAAGGAACGCACCCGGGATCGGGACAAGCCGGTCGGCATCGGCGTGCTCCTGAAGCAACTGAAGGCGATCCATGCCTGGGGCCGCCAGGCGCCCCAGGACCTCGGGCGGATCGTCCAGCCCGTGCTCGTCGCCAACGGCGACCGGGACCTCATGGTGCCGAGCGTGAACTCGCAGGACATGGCCCGGCGCCTGCCGAACGCGAAGCTCGTCCTCTACGACGACGCCGGCCACGGCGGCATCTTCCAGAACCACGACGCCTTCACGCGCGAGGCGGTCGCCTTCCTCGATTCCTGAACCGCGACCGCCCGTTGCCCCGGTCCCGCCGCGGCTTTCGAGGGCACGCACGGACCCAACTCCAGAAGACCGGCCTCAGGCCGACGACCTCAAGGCGCCCCCATGAACGTGCTGATCGTCTTCGCCCATCCCGAGCCTCGGTCGCTGAACGGCGCCCTGCGCGACGTCGCGGTCGCGCAACTCCGCTCCGACGGACACGAGGTCCGGGTGTCGGACCTCTACGCCATGAACTGGAAGCCGCAGGTCGACCGCGAGGACTTCCCGCAACTCGCGCCTGAGGCGCGGTTGCAGGTCGCGATCGCATCGGGCGGGGCGTTCGCCGAGAAAGCGCTGACGTCGGACGTCGTCGCCGAACAGGACAAGCTGCGGTGGGCCGACGCGGTGATCCTGCAGTTTCCGCTCTGGTGGTTCTCGATGCCCGCCATCCTGAAGGGATGGGTCGATCGGGTCTATGCCCTGGGGTTCGCCTACGGCGTCGGAGAGCATAGCGAGAAGCGCTGGGGCGACCGCTACGGCGAGGGGGTGCTGGCCGGTAAGCGGGCCATGCTGGTGGCCACGGCTGGGGGATGGCCGGAGCATTATGGTCCGCGTGGGATCAACGGCCCCATCGAGGACCTGCTCTTCCCGATCAACCACGGCATCCTGTTCTATCCTGGGGCGACCGTGCTTTCGCCGCTGGTCGTCTACCGGGCGGACCGGACAGACGAGGCGCGGTTCACAGACCTCGCCGAGGAGATGCGCGAGCGGATGCGTACCCTCTTCACCACGGCGCCCATCCCCTATCGCCGGCAGAACGACAGCGACTACGAGATCCCGGCCATGACCCTGAGGGACGAGCTCGCGCCCGGCGAGACGGGTTTCGGCGTCCATCGCGCATCGTAACGGACGCCTCCTCGACCCCGTCGCGAGAGGCGATTGGAAACGTCTGGGAAGTCTGGACCCTCGGGGTCGCGGGGTTCGCGAAGGGTCGAAAATCAGCCGAACTTGCCATCTGAGGGGGGCGCCCCTCCGGAGGGCTAGGAGGCGGATCGGGTAGTCGGGAGTTCCTCGGACATCCCGACGATGCCACCCGGCGAAACTACTTCCGGAGCGTCGAGGACGTATCGTGGGAACAGCCGCATCTCGCGCGCCATCACGTCGACCTTGACCGATCCGTACCTACCGCCCTCGGTCCTGGGGGCATGCCCCTGGATGGCATCGAGGACCGCCTCCGGCATTCGGCATGCCCGGCCGCGCGTCTTGAAGCTGTGACGCCAGCCGTGGTTCGGATCGACGCCGACGTCGTCGATCCCGAGCTTGCGGACCCAGGCCGCCAACCGCTCCCCGACCTTCTTCGACAGCGGGTTGGCCTCCGAGCCGCCGCGACCGCGCGCGGGATCGTAGAACAAGGGGCCCTTCCGCGTCGCGACGTAATCGAGGAAGCCCATCTCGACGAGATGCGGGTGGATCGGCACGTCACGGAACCGCTTCGTCTTCACCGTGCCCGCCTCCGGGGTAATGCGGAAGACCGGTACGCCGCCCTCATGGCGCACGTCCTGCCGCCGCAGCTGGGTGATCTCACCGACCCGCGCCCCGGAATAGGCGCACAGCCACGGGACCCACCTGCGTGCCGCCGCATGTTCGGGGCTGAGGCGCGACCCTCGGGGGGCGAGGGCCGCTGCGAGGATGATGTTCGCCTCCTCCTCGGTGAAGTCGCGGTCGCGCAGCACGACCGCCCCCACGACCTTGACCCGGATGTCCGCGCAAGGGTTGGTCGCGACCTTGCGATCGCCCTTGAGCCAGCCGAAGAGCGCCTTGGCCGAGGCGACGTAGACGTCACGGATGGTCTT
Organism: Methylobacterium sp. M6A4_1b; assembly: GCF_053345175.1. Taxonomy (NCBI): domain Bacteria; kingdom Pseudomonadati; phylum Pseudomonadota; class Alphaproteobacteria; order Hyphomicrobiales; family Methylobacteriaceae; genus Methylobacterium; species Methylobacterium sp. M6A4_1b. The sequence goes on along the minus strand of NZ_JBKEZQ010000033.1, from coordinate 17,991 downwards.
GTCGCCGCGTCCCTGCCCACGGAGCGAGGCGACCCAATCCGAGATGTCGTCCGGGGTCATACGGGCGAGGTCGTCATGGCCAGCAGATACGGCCAGCGTCGCCAAGGCCGGTGCCCAACGTTTCCGGGTCGAGGCGGCGAGCTTCGACACGTCGGCGTAACGCGCGAAGCACTCCTGTAGCGGAAGGACCACGGCCTTGACCGGCATCTTGGGGAACCGGCCCGCCATCGGGTCGGGGCTAAAATCCCCTTCAAGGTACTTCGCGCTTTGATCGACGGCCTGGAGGATCGCCTTGGCGATCGCGTACTCCAATGCATCGCGCGTGGCCTGATCGAACGCCAGTCCCTTGCCAGCGAAGTGGGCGTCGATTTCCGCGCCGTGGAGGCGTCGGAACGCCTTGCGGTTTTCAGGCGTCGGATCCTTGAGGAACGCGTCGATCACCGCTGCCGAGATGAGGTTGAACATCGGCGAGAACCGCCCCTCCCGGAACTGCGGGATCAGGTCCTCGTAGAACTCGCCCGCGATGGCGTTGACCTCAAGGAGGCTTAGGCACCGGACACCGGCCCGAAGGTTCTCCCAGCGGCGCTCCACCAGGACGGCGTGCGCGGCATGCCGGCGCTTGGCTTCGCCAACGTCCTTCGTCCCGAGGCTGGCCTTCTCCTCGCGCTTACCGACGAGCGCCAGGAGATCCTTCGGGACCCGCTTTCGGAACCAGAAGACGCCGGTCTTCGGATGGGGCCAGGGACGCGACATAGCGAGGACCACGTGTGTACCACCCGTGTGTACCACCGGACGGCCGCGAAGTCGCTGTTCCTATTGGGATCGATCTGAAAATAAAGGCTTTTCAGGTCGTTGTGGCGGAGAGGGGGGGATCCTCTGCCATCGACCCGTAAGTCACTGACACAACAGGCAAGTATCTGAAAGAGATCGCCTTTCCACGCTCTTATGCTACAGAACTCGCTACAAAAATCAAAGACACGGAGCGAGCGGTGGCAGGCAAGGTTCGGCATCTCTTGCATGTCCGTGGGCGCTACTCAGCGCGCCTTGCCGTGCCGGTGGCCCTACGCAGCATCGTTGGCAAGCGCGAGCTACTGCAGCCCCTCGGCGCGGATCGTGTCGTGGCCCTACGTAAGCTCCCTGGTGTCGTGGCCGAGATGCAAGCGGTTCTCGACGCCGCGCGAGCCAGAGCGAAGGAGGGAGATATGATCCACGCCCCGGCACGCCGGGGTCGCATGCTCTCGGCGGAGCAGATGGCGCGAGAGCACTACGTATCCCAAATCGCCTTTGACCAGGAGATTAGGGAGAACGACGAACATGCAGGCGCGGGCTTCGTAGACGACATCCGCGCTGCGAACCTCGGGCACGCAATGGCCGGCGCTGCGAACAACGCGGAGCTCAACGCTCTTGTAGGCCACATCCTCGCAAACTTTCGCTTGCGCGGGCATACCAAGGTCACGCCGGTCTCGGACGACTTTCGCAAGACGGCGATGGCGCTGGTCGTAGCTGAGCGGGAGGCGTTGGCCGTCTCAGCAGCTCGTGATGACGGCGACCTCACAGCGGCGACTTCCCACCCTCTCTTAGCAGCGGAGAGGCCACTTGATCCAAGGCCAGTCTCGCCGCGCATCCTCGGACCGGACAGCACCAAGCCGCTTAGCGAGATCCTTCCCCTCATGGCGGCGGAGAAAAAGGCACCGCCCGCGAGCATCCGCGAGTATGAAGTCGCTGTCCGCATGTTCGATGAGCATCTGAGTGAGGCCCGGCCGGTCTACTCAATCACTCGGCGCGACGTGCTCTCCTACAAGGCAGCACTCATGGAGACCCCGGCCAACTACACGAAGCGCTTCCCCAACATGCCGCTCCCCGAAGCGGTCAGGTTGAACAGAGCGCGGGCGAAGCCGTTCCCGGTCCTCAACGCCAAGACGATCAACGCAAAGTGGTTGTCACGACTAGGGTCTATTCTGAAGTGGTGTGTCAACAACGAAGTGATACCGGACAATCCGGCGACTGGCGTTAGGGTGGATCAGATCACCGGGACTGCCGCGCCCCGTGTGAACTTCACGCCAAGCGACCTCGCAAGGATCTTTGCAGCGCCTCTGTTCCAGAAAGACGTCGCACTGGGGGAACGGCAGTGGGCGCTCCTAATCGCGCTTCACGCTGGTCTACGGGCGAGTGAGATTGGCCAGCTCAAGCTCGACAGCGTGCGACGCGAACGCGGCGTTCTCGCTTTCGCAGTCGAGGAGCAAGTCAAGACTACTGGGTCGGCACGCCTCATGCCGGTCCACTCGACACTCATCCGACTCGGGCTTGAAGAACACGTTGCAGCGCTCCTGGCCGCTGGGCAGATCCACCTATTTCCTGATTGGTATGAGAAGGCTACAGCAGTCCCAAGTTTAGGAGGCGGACGTGCTCGTAACATCCAATTTTCGCAAGTGCTTCCGCGTTGGTTCAACCGGACCTATCTGCGAAGCGTAGGCATCGTCGATGATCGCAAGGTGTTCCACTCGTTTCGGCATACTTTCAAAACTGCGCTGTCTCGAGCTGGTGTGCCGCGGTCTATTAGCGACGACCTGACAGGCCATAGTGATCAAACGGCAGGCGGGAAGTATGTCCATGAAAATTCGGTGGAAGCGATGCGTGATGCTTTGGAGAAAATCCGGTTCGACGAGATCAATTTTTGATTTACAAGGCCGCTAACGATACACAGAAGCATTGCCTCAGCCAAAATGTTCGAGATTGCGCACTGAAAACAATCAGCACGCAATCTGAGTCGGATGAACTTACGCGATAACTACCAGCGAGCGAGTCTCGAAGCAGTTTCATCGAGTGTCTTTGATCGCTCCGATATGAACAAATCGTAATCATCATTCATTGCTGCGCTCAACGCGGCAGAAGAAATCAAGTTGGCATCGAGAGCGTCCTGAAACTTTGGACCTAGCGACAGCTGGCAGTCCTTGAGGTAGTCAGAGGGAGCTCTATTTGTGATGATTTTGTTACTTGACGCGGTGAGCATTACTATATTCGAAAGTATATTTGCCCTTGCTGCGCCGACGTTCTTGTGGTTTTTAAGGTAATCTCGCGGAAAGAAGTGATGGAACTCCTTGTTGTTTCCTTGATATAGCGCCTGATAAGTATCAATCTTTGCGCCAGTTAGTAAATCAATTGGCTTATTAAAGGAAAGTAAAAGTATCAATATTTTTGAACGGGCCGAATTTGACCTGAAGCCTTGTGAGCTCCACACGTTTATGCTCGGCTTTGTAGCTGGAAGATCAATCTCAACTGTTTTATTTTCAGCAAATCTATGGACCGCCAGTTGATCGGCCGCCATGTTGCCTGTGTTCCACCCTCCGAAGTAGCCGCTTACAGCAGATCTCCAAAACCACTCCCTAATCGTCATCAGTTGCGAAGCATTTGGCTTTGGCAGAACCCTAAAAAGCTCTCCTAACACAACAATCTGATTAGCGTAAGGCAGTTGGCTATCAGCCGGAATGTGGATTTCTGTCGAGAGAAAATCGACAGCCTTTGCATATGCAACTTTTGTATTGCCCGCAGCCGCCTTTAATTCGGAAGCTCCGTGCTTTCTGAGCTGATCAATACTTGACTCGGAGAATCCACCGCCCGCTGAAGCGGACAGACTTCTCAGTATAGTCTTTCTCTCAATGCCGCCAAAGTTCTTTGCTTCGAGCTCTGACAAAATTTCTTCTATCGAATCAATAAGGTCAAATTCCTCACTCCAAGTTGCGGCCCTCATCAAGTCTACTATAGTAAGGGGCGTGCCCTTACTGTTGATCCGCTCAAAGATCGGCGCTACAGCCTCAAGCGACATCTCGTGCAGTGTAACAGTAGCAATTTTGTAATCCTTAAATCTGTCGAACAACTCTTTAGCCGCAGTCTTCATCTCGCCCTTATCTGGCGCACTCAAGGTGTCCAAGGCAGCAACCTGACCAAAGAAAGCGGATGGATCAGGGATTTTGTTGAGGCGTATCTGATGGGATGGCGGATCATCAAGTGTGTTGAGGTGGGAGAACTTTTTATTGCGCAAATCGTAGGCCAAATTCCACTTACTGTCTGGATCGCTACCGTTCCAATATAGGGCTCCGCAGATAGTCGAAAGCCTCTGCTGCCCATCAAGCAAATAGTTAACAGGGTAATCCTCTTGAGTATCGGCAATAGCTAGATCTGAAATATTGCGCTCGCTGCGCAGACGCTCTCGGCTTCGCCATAGCAAAACACTTCCTACTGGATAATTATTTGATATTGAGTCCAGTAAATCAATTACCTGATGCTTTTCCCATACGAAATCACGTTGAAATTTAGGTAATAGAATATCGCCCTTTAGAATTCTCGATGCCAGCTCTTCGAGTCGATCTACTGTCGGCTCGGGAGCTCTTTGTTTAACGCTGACAATTGCTGGACTACCGGCCATCTTGCACGTTCGCCTATTTTCGAGACCCACGTTTCACCATCGCTTGGACCATGAGATTTTCCAAGCTGAATCTGCGCAGACCTCATCGGCCGTTTCGCACCTGCTTTTTCTAACTAAGCTCTGTGGTCTCGCTCGTAGGGGTATGCCCCTGCGGACACCCACTGTGACCGCTGAAACTCTGTCCGTAAGGGTTGACCTGCCCATTCGGACAGGCTAATTATCGGACAGCACCACAGCGGACACGGACCATCGCCATGCGGACTGTTCTCTACGCTCGCGTCTCGACTGCCGACCAGACCAGTGCGCACCAGCGCAAGCAGGCCGAAGGAGCCGGGTTCAAAGTGGACGACGTTGTAGTCGATGAGGGCGTGTCGGGCGTGAGCACCACGCTCAGGGAGCGGCCCGAAGGTCGCCGCCTGTTCGATAAGCTCCGGGCCGGCGACGTTCTCGTGGTCCGCTGGGTGGATCGTCTCGGCCGCAACTACGCGGATGTGACCGAGACCATCCGAGAGTTCATGCGCCGGGGCGTCGTCGTGAAGACGGTCATCAACGGCATGGTGTTCGACGGTGCGACCACGGACCCGGTGCAGATGGCAGTTCGGGACGCGCTGATCGGGTTCCTCGCCGCTACCGCCCAGGCCCAGGCCGAGGCAACGAAGGAGGCCCAGAAGGCCGGCATCGCGCACGCAAAGGCCCAGGACGACGACAGCTACCGGGGCAGGAAGCCGTCCTACACCCGCGCCCAGCTTGAGGCCGTCCGCGATCTCCTTGCCCAGGGCTCCGGCATCTCGGCCATCGCCAAGGAGACCGGCCTAAGCCGACAGACGATTTACCGCGTCCAAAGCAACCCGGCCGAGGCCGAGGCCGCGCTTGCTCGCTGGGCCGCGTGATGAGGGAGAACCACCCTGTGACCGTCCCGTCCGAGAAGCGCCGATACGTCAAGCTCACCGAAGCCGAGTGGGCCGAGGCCGAGGCCGCTTGGGCTTCCGGTGCAGTCTCGCTCCCCGAGCTAAGCCATCAGTTCGGCACGACCGAGCGCGGCCTACAGGCCCGGTTCGCCCGGCGCGGCATCGAGAAGGGGGAGGCCGCGAAGGCGCTCGCCGCCCAGGTTGTTGCACGGGTTGCGGAGGAGCATGCCTCGCAGGTGAGCACCCTCGCGGAACGAGCTACGACGATCCGGGAGGCCACCTACGCCCACGCGGTGAAGGTCGAGGGCATGATCGTGGCTCGTCTCGATGCCGCCGCTGCCGACCCAGCCCAGACTTTCGCTGCCGCTGCCGCGATCAAGATGCTCACCAATGCAGCCTCAGCACTCGAACGTCTTCACAGTCTCAAGCGCAGCGCGCTGGGCATCTCCGACGATGACGTGAACGACGATGAAATCCCGGTTCTGGTGATCCGTGACATGACGAACACTGAGATCGAGGACATGCGGAACAAGCAGGATGAGGAAGACGCGCTCAGCGGCTCATTCATTGACATCCACCCCGATATGTCATCGCAAGAAGACAATGATGTGGTGATCGAAGACGGCGACGAAGACGGCGATCTGTAAATCGTCGCATCAACTCTTGAGCGAACGTGTGATCAACAAGAGGGGGTGGGGTCGAGGTCGAAGTCCTAGAGAATTTCGACTTCCCCGAAGGGGGTCCAGCATGCGTCCGCAGCCAGTTTTCGACCACGAAATCTCTCAGGCGCCGTTCACGTTTGGTTCTTGAAGAGCAGGGTCTCATGCGTTAATATATGCATGCATTCGACCTTCAGCTTCGGACATAACCGCGACAATGACGACCGCTTCCGTGAAACCGTCTCAGGCCATGCTCGGACTGCCAGCCGAACGCCTCGCCCAGCTACGCGCCATCGCTAGCCGACGCGGTGTCTCTGCCGTCGAGGTCGTGGAGCGCGCGATCCGGGAGGCCATTGAGGACAAGGAGATCGGTGACGATCTCCCCGGCCTCTGTGAGGTCTTGCTGGTTGGGCACGATCTGCTGGAAGTCACCATCCGTGGCCGGGCACTCCCGCCCCTGGACCGACTCCAGGCTCAGGCTTTCGCAACCCTGCTGAGTGCCGCCGCTGGACGCGAGGCGCTGCCGGACCGGGACTTCAAAGTCGGCACGGCCATCAGCATCACGCTGGACGACGGCCACAAGCTGACCGTTGGCCGGCATGTGCGAGCCGTGTTGCTCGCCGTCGAGAACGGCAAGACGGGCGAGACCATGTTCCGCACCGCGACGACAGCGAGCCTCGCGCGCGACTTCGCCGCTCTACTCCGCAAGCACGCGGCCAGTATGACCCCGGCCCTCACAAAGACGCTACCGGACGGCTCTGTCGTCCTGACTGATCTAGTCAACCGCATCCTCAACACCGAGACCGCCATGCCCAGCATCCCGACTGGAAAGACCAAGCAGTGACCGTCCATCATCTCGACCGGGCGGAGCATGACCGCCCGAACCTTCTCCGTCTCGCTCTCGAAGATCTCCACCACGCCGACGTGCTCAAGCGTCTCGTGGCCGGCGCCGCCCAGGGCGACGCGGACGCCTTCTTAAGCGCCGCTGCCCAGGTGACGTGGCCGGGCGGCTGGGCGGACGCTCTGCGCCTCCTCGTGCCCCTCGGGGCCGTGCCCGGCGCGATCCAGTCGGCTTTCCGCGACGCATGGCAGGCCAGCGCATCGCAGCCGTTCGGGTTGCGCCGCACATTGACGTGCGACCTCCTCGGGCAGGACGCGCTTCTTCTTGACGGTCTGGCCGTCCTACTGCCGCCACCCCGCCCCGTCCCAGCGCCCGCGACGTTCTACACGGTCGCGCCCCTGGACGGCTACCAGTCCGGGCATCTCGGCTGCTGGTGGACCACGGAGCGCAGCTTGGCGCTGCCGGTCTCGCTCGCGACCTCGGCGTTCCACGAATGGGACGGCGACCTCGTGTTGCTCGCGACGGAGGCCCCGGCGAGCGCCATCGTCTACGACGCCGACGATCTCGAAGTGCTGATGGACCCGCGCCGGCTCGGGCCGGTCCGCATGCTCGGGACGCTCGGGGACGACCGGGAGAACGTGCTGGCCGCCTGAAACGAGTGAGCCGCCCACCCCGGCCAGGGTGAACGGCTCGATTATCATCATGCCCCCTGATTTTACGACCGCACTCGACACGGCGCAAGCCGAGGCGCGCCCATGCTGCGCCCCGGCGCTGGTCTCGCTCGCCAACGCCCCGGCCAGCGGCGTCTCGTCCGATGTGCAAAAAAGTCTGCGCCGAACCACCCGCGTTAGTCCACTTGCGGATCGCCAGTTCCTCAACGAGTTCAAGGCACTTAGCGGCCTCGCCAGTTACCACGCGCCGGCCCTCTCGGGCGTGACGCCTATAGTAAGTATGGGTATGGGATCTGAGCCCTCTGACCCTCTCCCCTCCCACCTGACGAAGAAGCCGAGGCACTGGCGCGACGCGACGGACGAGACCCAGGGGTTCTTCGCGTTCCAGGCCCTTGCGGAAGCCTGCCCGGTCGTCGCGTTCACGGCGTGGTGCTCCCCTGAGATCGACGCCAAGGCCCGCGCGACCGGCACGCCGCTTCGGTGGCTCCGCAAGCGCCTCAAGGAAAAGCTGGACGCAGCCCTCGGGCCTGTCGAGTGGGTGGCCGCGTTGGAGGAGGAGAAGACCAAGGACGGCAAGCTCCTTCTCCATGTCCACGGCGCTGGTGCCTTCGGAGACCTAACCCGCAGCCGGCACGCCAAGATCGCAGAGGCGATGCGGCGCGCTCTGGGCGAGTGGGAGGGGCCCGGCGCCCGGTATCAGATCGAGCTCAAGATCGCGCGGGACGCCGGCTGGGCCTCCTACATCACGAAGCGGTGCTGGCTCGCCCGGCCCTACATCCGCGAACGCTTCGCCTGCGCAGGCGCGCGCTCCCCGTGGCGCCTCTCCTTCGACGGCCCGGCGTTCACGATGACGAACGGCGTGCGAGCACGGGCGAAGGAGTTGCACCAGCAGGCCCGAGAACTCGTCATGGAAGCCCGTGAGCGGGCGAAGGGACAGACGGGCCTCCTGGCTCTCCCCGAGCCCGAGATGCCCGTCCCTGAGTCTCTCAGGCGGACGCCCACGGCGCTCTCCGCTCATGGAGAACCAGCCGGTCTCGCACCGGCCAGACAGACACGCAATTCGGCGCCCGAGACCATCCGGTCCCGGCCGATGACCGCTGCCCGGTCGCGAGACCCGCCCGGCCCAGGATCGAGGGTATCAGCGGGTCCGGACCCGCCCCTGCCCGAACGCCGTCTCGTAGGTCAGGTCTCCGAACACGAATTGGCCGCGCTGGCCGTTGCTCAACGCGACGATGGCCGAGCCGGTCATGAACCCGGCCTGTCGCGTCACGATGGCCTCGCCGCGCACACGGGCGCCGCAGGAGACAGGGATGATGATCGTGGGGTTCGGATCTCGCACCGCCCAGGTGCCTGTGCAGCGGATGGAGCCGGGGAAGGCGACCCAGAACTCCCCGACGCCGTTGTTGTAGCCTGTGGCCTGTCCGGCAGCGGGCGACCCGTTCGTCAACTGCCCGGTGATCGGGATGGCGAACAACGGCGCGGGTTGCGCAAGTGCCACACCGGGCAGGAGAACCGACACGAGGGCGAGGGCGAGCTTCTTCATGCCCGGCGCCGTAGCGGCCACGGCCGAGCTTGTCACCAGAACGCCACCAGCTTTCTGTGAACGATCACAGGAACTAAGTGGAGTGAAGTTAAGTCAGTGCTGACTGACGCTTAGCCCAAGACGATGTGCTTGACGTTTCCCACCTGACCGACCACGAGACCGCAGCCGACGAAGAAGTCGCACTACGCGATCCATGCCGGCTCTTGGGGTCCAACATGCACGAGAGAGAAATCGAGGTCGGCGATCTTCACGCGGACCTATGGGAGGGGCTTGTAATCGCGAGTCGCTGGGTCTCAGGGCCGCATGACACCACCGTGGGCGATCATCCAGCTCTAGGTCGGTGCGCGGTCAGTCACCCCGGGCTGGACGACTGGATCGTCTGGATCACCGAGAAGCCGATCACCGACACGGCCCGATAGGGCGCGGCTGCTACAAAGCGACACCCACAAAGAAACTACAAAGCCTCTTACGGATGCCAAGCTAAGTGCTTGCAATTGAGGGATAAAATCGAATGGCGGAGAGGGGGGGATTCGAACCCCCGATGCCCTTGCAGGCATGCCGCATTTCGAGTGCGGTGCATTCAACCGCTCTGCCACCTCTCCGCGAAGGCGCCTCGATGAGACGGCCGGTGACTAGCACGAGTGCTGCGGCTTTCACAAGCGGTGGATCGCGGGAAAGCGGACCCCGGGATCAAAAGCCATCAGCAGGCCGGTCCTCAAGATCGCGGGCCTTCAGACTTGCTTAACCGCAGGCAGGGACAGTCGAGACGTGGGAATCGGAATCCGTCGACGCCGGAGGGCGTCGCACGAGGTCCAGGATCGGGAATCCGAAGGATGGCACCGGACACCGGCACTGCCCTGATCGCGATCGTGGCCGGCTCCGCTCCCCTGCACCTCATCCGCGCCCTGTCACCTCTTGCCTGCCTGCTCCGCCCCGTCATCGGGCCGGCTCGGGATCTATCGCGTGAGTTGGCGCAGGATCTGACGTCCCTTCAGGCCTGCGACCTGATCCTGGTCGAGGCGGGCACGCAGGACCATCGCGCGGTCCTGACGCTGGTCGAGCGCGTGCGCGACCTGGCCGAGCATAACCGGACCCCGATCCTGCTGGTGGCGGCCGAGGCGGCGGCGAAGGTGCGGCGCGAGGCCGTCGCCGCGGGGGCCACCGATGTGATCGCCTGTCCGGTCGATGCCTTCGATCTGCGGACCCGGGTCGGAAATCTGCTCGAACTCTCGCTTGCCCGCCGTGCCGCCGAGCATCAGAGTCGCTTGGCGGCCCGCACCGTCGAGCGGGCCGTCGTCGAGGCAGCCGCCCGCGAGCGCGAGATCATCCGCCGTCTGATGCTCGCCGCCGAGTTCCGCGACGACCAGGCGGGGGGCCACCTCACCCGCGTCGCCGGCTGCGCGATCGCGATCGCCGAGGGTCTCGGCCTGTCGGAGGGGAAGGCGAACGACATCGCGTTCGCCTCGACCATGCACGACATCGGCAAGATCAGCATCCCGGACCACATCCTGATGAAGCCGGGCGCCCTCACCGAGCCCGAGCGCCAGGAGATGCAGCAGCATGCCCTGCGGGGCTACCGCATGCTCAACGACAGCCCGTCCCACCTGCTGCAACTCGCCTCCGACATCGCTCTCACCCACCACGAGCGCTGGGACGGCAACGGCTATCCTCAGGGTTTGAGGCGCACGGAAATTCCCCTGGCTGGCCGGATCATCGCGGTGGCCGACGTCTTCGACGCCCTCATCTCCGAGCGGGTCTACAAGAAAGCCTGGTCCCTCGAGCAGGCGCGCCAGCACATCGAGGCGCATGCGGGCAGCCACTTCGATCCCGATTGCGTTGCCGCCTTCGTCTCGCGTTGGAACGACATCGTCGTGCTGATCGCGGAGCATCCGCCGGAGAGCGCCGCGGCCTAAATCCGCCGGGTGCCGCCGCGTTCAGGCGTCGTCGCATACGCAAGCGAACGAGAAGGTGGCGCGCGGAAGCCCAGGATCCTGTTACAGCTGCGGCGAAACAGGCATATACTTGAGCTATCTACGTCCGCTATCCTCGATTGTCCTCAGGAGCGTTCCCCATCGTCCCCGGGATGCTGGGGTCGCGGGCTTCGGGAATTCAGTGGCATGGCATGCATGATCGACGTTCCCCGCAAGACGACCCCGCCCCTCACCGATCCGCTGCTCCTCGACAACCAGCTCTGCTACGCCCTCTACGCGGCCGCTCACCGGATGACGAAATCCTACCGCCCGATGCTGGAGCGCATGGGGCTGACCTATCCGCAATACCTGGTTTTTCTCGTGCTCTGGGAAACGGACGGAATCACGGTCTCGGAGATCGGACGACGCCTGCGCCTCGATTCCGGTACCTTGACCCCGGTGCTGAAGCGCCTGGAAGCCGCCGGCTTCCTCGTTCGCAGCCGCCGGCGCTCCGACGAGCGCGAGGTGGAGATCGCGCTGACGCCACGTGGGCAGAGCCTGCGGGCCGAGGCGACCGCCGTGCGTGAATCTGTGATGTGCCAGCTCAACATGTCGGAGCCGGAGGTCCAGGCCATGCGGGCCGATCTGAATGCCCTGATCGAGAATCTCAGCGCGGCCGGATGAGGCGCTGGCGCAGCTCCGTCCCGACGGCTCTTCCGACAATCCCTGAGAATCGGCGATGCGCGCGGGAAACTTTGCCGGATAAGTTTCCCTTGTATCGGGCGGCCTGCTCCCGCTAAGGCGGACCCTGCCGGACGTGCATCGACTCGGGCGAGCCAGCGTTCACACCTGTGTGGGATTGAGCCTATCGTGGATGACCATCGACCGGTCCAGTTGACCATCGCGACGGGGCTCCCGAGCACGGCGTCGGTCTCCCGCTGGCGCGCCCGATGGGTCAGTGGTGTTTCCGGTGGCGGACCCGTCGGCGTCGAACTCGCCGGGAAGTGCCGCGTTTTCGACCGATGAGTGCGCATGCGGGCGAAGCGGATCTGGCCCCGCGACGGCAGGTTGGGGTGTTGCCGTTCCGGCGGATGCCCGATGGCAGCTTCATGGTCATGCTCATCACCTCGCGCGAGAGCCGTCGCTGGGTGATCCCGAAGGGCTGGCCGATGAAGGGCCGCAAACCCTACGACGCGGCCGCCCGCGAGGCGTACGAGGAGGCAGGCCTCCTCGGAAACGTCGGCAAGCGCCCGCTCGGCTTCTACCTCTACGAGAAGCGTCTGAAGAGCCGGGATGCGGTCCTGTGCCAGGTCAAGGTGTTCCCCCTCGAGGTGCGCAAGCAGCTGAAGCACTGGCCGGAGCGCCATCAGCGCGAGGACCGCTGGTTCAAGCCCTCCGAGGCGGCCGACGCCGTGGCGGAGGCGGGTCTCGCCGCCATCATCCGGGCTGCCTGCAAGCGCGAAACCGGCGCCCTCGTGTGAGGTGTGCGGCGGGTCTCCCATGCGGCTCCGCCAGACGCCTGCGCGGAATTCGGTCGCCGACCCTCGAGAAACCGATACAATTCGCTGCAACGCGATTGCCAAGGGGGTGATGATCGGCTAATTGCCCGTCCGTCCGGTTCGCACGGCCCTCGCCGCAACCCAGGACGTTTGGCTGCTGTAGCTCAGTGGTAGAGCACCTCATTGGTAATGAGGAGGTCGACAGTTCAATCCTGTCCAGCAGCACCACTTTCCCCTTTAAAAAACAAAGACCTAGGGGTGGCGGCACCGAGGTGCGCCAAGCTGGTTTTCTGGTCGGGAAGCACCTGGGAAGCACGATTTCTAGAAAGTGATCTGTCTGCTCACGTCGCCGGATCGCGCTAAGCCCAAGTTCGAGCTTTGGCGGCTCGTTAGCATCGATGCCACGTCTCCATGCGGATGAAATGGACGCGGAACGCGCCAGGTTATGCAACTGCATGCAGGCCTTGAACCGCAGGCCCGGGAGCATTCAAATGAAACTCGCCGTCCTATCGCTGGCAGCCATCAGCCTGCTCACTACGGCGCAGGCGGACGCGCAGAGCCTTCCGCCCCCGGCCGATGCCCCAAGCGGCAGAGAAGCCCCTCGAACGAAGCGCGAGCGTGATCTCGGCTTGGATGGCAAGCCGCGTGGTCAACGGGAGCTGTCGGCCCCTGACAGGGACGGGAACTCGACGGAGGAGCCCGATGCCGACGAGGATGACGATCTTGGGGAGGCGCTTCGTGAGGTTCAGCCCGCCAAGCCACAGGCTCGTTAATCGTCGGCGGCCTCCCACGCGCTCCCTGATGCTCGCCATGCTGCTGACCGTCTCGGCGGTGATCAGCGCCCGCGCTGAGCCTGCCTCGACCCTTGAGGGACTGTGGCAGCTGCTTGGCTCCTGTTCGCAGTCGGTTGGCGGTCCGTCAGGGTCGGCCGGCTCGGAGGTCACGGTCCTGTTCAGCATCAAGCGGGATGGCAACCTGCAGGGGCAGCCGCGGATCACGCACTCGAAACTGGTCGGCGACGAGGCAGCTCAGAAGGAGTTCCTCGCCCGAGTGCTCAGCAGCATCGCGCGCTGTTTCCCACTTTCGATCACGGACGGCCTTGGCGGAGCCGTTGCCGGCAGGCCATTGCGTCTACGGGTAATGAACCGCGCGAGGGAGCGGGGCGCCTAGCGAACTCATGGTGGCCACGTACCCATTGGGACGGGAGAGCCTAGCGATCCTCGATCAGGGCCTCGACCGATTGGATCTTGGCCTCGAAACCAGCGATCCGCTGCAAGACGCTTTTGCCGGGTGACGGGCCGCTCGCCTCCGCTTCCAGCACCAGAAAGTGCTGTTCGGCTCTCCAGCGTTCGATGAGCGCTTCCAGATCTGACATACCAGAGGAAGCTCCGCCCGAGCGGGTGTGTTCCTTCTCGGCGAGGTTTGTCCCAAATGGCAGCCTGCTTCGATCGGCGATCATCCAAGTGCGTTGCCCTATGCCTAAGGGATCGCGGCTGAGGCGGACTTATGCTCCAAAAGCCAAGTCTCGTTCCCGGCTCAGGAGTTGAGACTCAAATGAGCGTAGTTGCTCTTCGGCGCCCCGCCCTACGCATGCTCTGAAGGCATCATCTACGAAAATGCCGAAAGGCCGGTTGCGCCCGCCACACTCCTGGAAGGCAGTGCTCACGGCTGCACCGGGAAGGGCGTCGTAAGCAACAGGATAAGCAGCAAGAGCCGGCCAAGTCCGTGCTTCGATTTTTTGAGCGCAGGCATCTCAGTTACCGTAACCAATCCACCAAGGCCCTGGACCTCGTTCGCGATTGGGGCCGACGGTTTCATGCGTCCGCTCTTGGCATCGAATGCCGCACGCTGAGACTGCCGATAGGCTGCCATGTCCGCCGCCGTTTACCCACCTCTGCGCTTTCCGGAGGTGATCTTAGCTTGCTCCATGTGTCTTGCTCGTGGTGATCCAGCAATCAAAGGCCATCCAGCAGAGGCTCAACTCTTCCGAAGTAGTATCGCCTTTCGCGTTCGCTGAGTTCTTCCTCGCCCTTGTGCGCCATTTTCAAAGCAAGTTGGTGCTCAATCGAGCTTTGACCCATAAGTCCAGATTGGACTGCGATGATGATTTTGGCGTGCAGGTCACGATAGACAGAAGAATAGAAAGTCATTTCATTCCTCCTTCCGGCATATACGAGCCATCAAATCCGCGTGAGTGACCAAGCATTCGCGAGGAAGCTAGTTCCAGGTGGCAGCATAGTATGGATAAAACTTTTTTAATGACCCACAAATTTTCTTAGTTTCTGTTTGGCAATGCGTCGTTCGAATAAATTATACATTCAGCACTCACTCGCGTGCCTACCTCCACCTCGATCCATAACTCGACGTGAGCGCGCTTCGCGCCACCCTGGAGCTCACTGCTGGGGTGCCTGCACGTTCAGCTCGGAGCTCGCCAGCGCCGCAGGCTCCAGCGGCTCGTGGGCTTGCCGATAGGCAACCACTCCAATTCCTTGGGATGACCTTCGAGCAGCTCCTGCTGCGGGCTCGGCTTGTCCCCTGAAATGATCTCGACGTGGATGCGGCGGGGTTCAGTCCGGTGGGCGGATCGCTGCTCGGGCAATAGCCAGAGGCCGGTGAAGACGAACAGGCAGACTAGCGCGATGATGATCGCGTGCCAGTTCGGAGCCTCCTGGATCATCAGCACGACCAGGCCGCCAACGGCGAAGGCCGATGCAAAGCTTCTGTTCGTGACCCGATCAAACGTCATACGTCAGGGTCGAGCCGATCCGTCGCGATCCCATGAAACAAGACACTCAACTTGTCCGCACCAGGAACCTGCTCAACAGCCTGAAGTTCTCGAGGTCGCGAAGGGGCCCCGCTGCCAATTGCAAGGCGTCGCGCTTCGGGTGCCGTCGCCGAGCATAGATCCGGGCGGATGAGCACCGGTTTCAAGGGCTGAAGCCGAGCAGCGACGGTTCGGGGCAGCGAGGTGGCCCGTTGGCGATGCGAGCGTGAACCTCTGCTCGCGCAGGTCCGACCACTGGGGAATGGGTCGCATCGGCCAGATTGGTCCAGACCCTAGATGAACGGCATGGACCGCAACCTTCCCATGACCCGCGCCGCCGGGCTCGAGCGCCTGGCCGGATTTCTCGCCGGCGCCGGCGCGGCCTACGCTGCCGACCGCAACACCGATCGGGGTTCGGCCGACCCGCCGACGACCTCGGCGCTCTCACCCTATCTGCGTCGTCGTCTCATCACCGAGGCGGAAGTCGTAGCCGCCGCCGACCACGCCTTCGGCGACGGCGGCGCGGAGAAGTTCGTGTCCGAGGTCTTCTGGCGGACCTATTTCAAAGGCCACCTGGAGACCCACCCTTCCGCCTGGACGAACGCACTCGCGCTGGCCGCCGCGGATCATCAGCGCCTCGCAGCCGAGCCTGGCCTGCGCCGGACCTACGAGGCGGCGATAGAGGGGCGGACCGGCATCGATGGCTTCGACGACTGGGCGCGGGACCTTGTCGAGTCCGGCTGGCTCCACAACCACGCCCGGATGTGGTTCGCCTCGATCTGGATCTTCACGCTGCGTCTGCCCTGGGCGCTCGGAGCGGACTTCTTCATGCGCCACCTTCTCGATGGCGACCCGGCGAGCAACACGCTGTCGTGGCGCTGGGTGGCGGGCCTGCACACCCGCGGTAAGCACTACGTCGCGCGCGCGGAGAATATTCGCCGGTACACGGAGGGCCGCTACGATCCCGCCGGTCTCGACGAATATCCCGATGCGCTGGACGAGCCGATGCCGCCGCGCGAAATCCCGCTGCCCGCGGCCGATACTCCGCCGTCCGGCAACGTCGCGCTGCTCCTGCATCTCGACGACCTCCATCCGGAGAGCCTGCCCTTGGGCGGCGCGACGGTCATGCGCGTCGGCGGCCTGATCGCCCACACGGTTGGGGCGTCCGACCGCGTCAGGTCCGCGGATGCGGCCGCGATGATGGACGCCCTGGCCCGGGCCGAGGCGCATTTTGGTTGCCCGGTCGGATTGGTCGGGGCTGGATGGGCGGGCGACCTGCCGGTTTTGACGGCCTGGGCGCCCGTTGGGCCGTCGGCAGCGGCCCTGCCCGACAGGTGCCTGCGCGTGCGCCGCGCCTGGGACGAGGCGTCTTGGCCGCGATCCACGCGCGGGTATTCTCGGCTGCGCACCGCGATTCCGGCGGTGCTCGCGGCCCACCTCTGATACCAGCCGGCAATGATCGGCACCGATGAGCCCGGTCACGCAGTCCGAGGGATCGGCGGGCAGGTTTTTTCAAACGCCGCCAGCGTGGCCGGGTCCTCGGCACCCCGCGTGGCTGGGCGCTGGGCATCCTGCCGGGGGCGTGCCGAGAGCTTGCGGAAACCAAGCGCCTTGACCACACGACCGACCGAACCGTCGTCCAGGCTCACCCCGACGCGGGTTTGGATCCAGGCGGCCGGATTCTTGACCGTCAGCGCGCCACGCCGTCACGGTCTGGATCGAGGCTGCGCTGCACGATGGCGGCGAGCGCTAGGTGTCGTTGCCCAGAAGGTTGTTCAGCCTTTGCCAGGGTGTCTGTCGGCTGAGGGCGGAGTGGGTTCGGCTGGTGTTGTAGTGGTCGATCCCGGGGCTCATGGCGCGTATCCGCTCGGCGGACGAGGCGTAGGGCTCGGCGTAGATCCATTCGCGCAGCGAGGTCTGGATGAAGCGCTCGGCCTTGCCGTTGGTGCGCGGCGTGTAGGGCCGCGTCCGAACGTGGCGCAGGCCGGCCTCGGCGAGCAGATCGCGGAAGGCATGGCTGCGGTAGGCCGAGCCGTTGTCGCTCATCACGCGCTCGACGGTGACGCCGTGCCGGGCAAAGAACGCCAGCGCCTCGTTCATGAAGGTCAGCGCGCTCTGCTTGGTCTCGTCGGGCAGGACCGCCGTGTAGGCAAGACGCGAGGCGTCGTCGATGGCGACATGCAGGGCCTCCCAACCGATGCCGCGCCGGCCATCGCGCCGGTTGCCGGTGATGCGGTGACCGACGCCCTCGATCCGGCCGAGCTTCTTCGTGTCGATGTGGATGAGTTCGCCCGGCCTCTCGCGCTGGTAGCGGATGACCGGCGGTCGGGCTTCGAGCGCGCTGAGACGGCCGAGGCCCAGGCCGCGCAGGACTCGGCCGACGGTGGAACGTGGCAGGGCCAGGCGCTCGGCGATGACCTGACCCGTCAGCCGCGTGCGCCGCAGAGCCTCGACCTGCGTGCGGATCACGGGCGTGACACGCACCTTCGGTCGGAGGGGCGCCGAGCTTCTGTCGCGAAGCGCCCCCGCGCCACCCGCCCGAAAGCGGGCCAGCCACTTGTAGGCTGAGCGCTCGCTGAGGCCGGCGGCCTGCGCCGCCTCGGCCACGCGCCAGCCTTCGACCAGGATCCGGTTCACCAGGAGGGCTCGACCATGGACCGTCATGCGGGCATGCTGATGCGTGTTCATCCGGGGCGCTCGGTCAGGGTTGGTCGGCTTCGCAACCCCAGCCTCTCACCCCCGCCTCGGGTGAACAACCTTCATAGCTTCGACA
>NZ_JBKEZQ010000032.1:0-38104 GCF_053345175.1 Methylobacterium sp. M6A4_1b | reverse complement strand
AACCTGAAGGTCACAGGTTCAAATCCTGTCCCCGCAACCAAAACACACCAAAGCCCGCCCCGGTGAAAACCAGGCGGGCTTTGGGCGTTCAGGCCTCCGGCAGGCCCAGGATGTCGCTCGCCGTGTTGGTCTGGCCTCCGTGACGTCCTTCGTCTGGGGCCACCACATGTTCGTCAACGGGCGGAGCGACCTGGCCGCCCTCGCCTTCTCCTTCGCGGTGGCGGTGCCCTCGGCGCTGAAGGTCTACAACTGGACCGCCACCATCCATAAGGGCAGCCGACGCCTCGACACCCCGATGCTGTACGCCAGGGGGTAAATCGGCCGGTTCGTGCTCGGCGGCCTGACGCGGCCTCCTCCGGCGCCGCCTGCGCAACCCGGTGCGCACCTTCCTGGCGCTCCCGACGCTGTTCGCCGTGAACGTTGCGGTCGGGGCGACGCGGTCCTTCGAGCAGGTCTGGCTCGTCGAGCGCGGGGTGGTCGCCGTCATGGCGGCGATCATCCTCCGGGTGTCGATGGAGCTCCGCCACGCGCCGCCCCTGGTGCGGCTGTTCGCCTGCGTCGGGTTCGTCCGGGGCGCGATCCTGTTCGGGATGACCCTGACCGACTATCTCGCCCGCCGAACCCCCGACACGCGAAAACGGCGGGGTTCACGCCCCGCCGTTATCAGCCCGGATGGTTCGCCGCTCGAGCCGGACCGCGCCGCGCGCAGTCCGGCGGAGCGTGAATTCAGTAGGCCGGGCCGCCCGACGTGGTGCCGTAATTGGCGGTGGGCTTGTTGTTCTGCTCGGCGTTGCCGGCCTTGGCCGAGTCGTCCGCGCGGCGGGTGATCGAGCCGGTGGTCACGTCGTCGAAGGCGCCGACGACGCGGCTGCCGGGCGCGGCGGCGGCGGGGATGCCGGCCGGGGCGCTGTAGCTCTGCGCGAGGGCGGATGAGACGGGGGCGCTCAGGGTCAGGACCAGGGCAGCGGCGGCGGAAGCAAGACGATTCTTCATGATCGTGGTATCCAGATGTACAGGTCCGGTCTCCGTCAAACATTCGAGGATCAAGTCCAGGATGTCCGGGGGCCGTTCTTCTTGGTACGATCTCGATATAGGACCGGGTTTTCCGGCACGGCGTGCGCTGCAGCACCCGGTGCATGTGCTCGGCGCATTTCCAGCGCCGTCCGGGCTCCTCTCTATGCGCGTGTTGCATCACACGTCGGAATGGGCCTCGATGTAGTGGCGCAGGGCGCTGGCCGCATTGAGCATGTGGGCGCGCATGCGCCGGGCGGCCGCCTCGCCGTCGCCCTCGGCGATCGCCGCCAGGATGGCTCCGTGCTCCTCGCGCGAGCCGTGGATCCGGTCCCCGTGGCGCAGCTGTGTCCGCCGGAAGCCCGAGAGGCGGGTGCGCAGCGCCAATGCCTGCTCCTTGAGGAAGCCGTTATGCGTGGCTCCGTAGAGGGCCTCGTGGAAGCTGCGGTTCAGGGTGTCGTAGGCATCGACGTCGCCGGCCGCGACCATGTCGCCGGAGCGCGCGTGCAGGTCCATCAGGTGGCTGCGCTCCAGGGGCGTCATCCGGTAGGTGGCGAGCCGCACGCACATCGCCTCGAACTCGGCGGTGGTCTCGAACATGTCCATGATCCGCTCGGGGGTCATGCGCGTGACCACGACCCCCCGGCGCGGGCGCAGTTCCACCAGCCCGTTGAAGGCGAGCTGGCGCAGCGCCTCCCGCACGGGCGTGCGCGAGGCACCGAAGCGGTCGGCGAGGTCCTGCTCGTCGAGGGCGGTGCCGGCGGCGAGGCGGCCGGCCGCGATCTCGTCGGTGAGCGCGTTGCGGATCTGCTCCGACAGGAGCCCGCGCTCCGCCCCCTGCTCGTCCATTTCGCCCTCGTCCGTCATTCGTTCCCTCCACAGGACGCGCGAGACCCCATCCGTCATCCCACGATCGCCCGAACCGTGAGGTAGAACAGCGAGGGACCGACGAGGCAGCCGATGCCGGTGTGGAAGGTCGCCGTCAGCGCGCCGTAGGGCACCAGCTTCGGGTCCGTGGCGGCGAGGCCCCCGGCCACGCCGCTCACCGTACCCATCAGGCCGCCGAAGGCCATGGCCGAGCGGGGATTGTCCAGGCCGATGAGCTTGGCCACCAGGGGCGTCCCGACCATGACCATCACGGCCTTGGTGACGCCGGTGGCGATGGAGAGCGCCATCACGGCCGAGTCCGCGCCGAGCGCCGCCCCGGTCACCGGCCCGACGATGTAGGTCACGGCGCCCGCGCCGATCGTCGTGATGCTGACGGCGTCGGTGTAGCCGAAGGCCACCGCCGTGAGCGCCCCGACGATGAAGGGGATCACGGTGCCGAGGCCCAGCGCCAGGACGCCGAGGAAGCCGGCACGGCGCGCCTCCACCACGTCGACCTCGAAGGCGGTGGCCACGATGGCGAAGTCGCGCAGCATCGCCCCGCCCATGAGGCCGATCCCGGCGAAGACCGGCAGGTCGGCGACCCCCTTCTTGCCGCCCGTATAGAGGCCGGCGACGTAGGCGAGCACCAGCCCGAGCACGATGGCGATGGCCGAGCCGTGGACTCGGCCGGCGGTGAGGCGCTTGCCGGCGAAGTTCGAGATCAGCATCAGCCCGCCGACGACCGCGAAGGCGGCCACCAGGCTCTGTTCGACGAAGACGTGTTCGATCATGTGCAGCATGGGATCACGCCTTCCGGACGGCGTGGGGCGGCGCGACGGGCGCCGCCCCGTCGTCGTCGAGGTCGCCGCCGATGACCGCACCGCCGTGTCGGACCTGGGCGTCCTCCGCCGGCTCGCGCCGCCCGAAGTGGCCGAGCACAGCGACACAGGCGAAGCAGAGCAGCAGCGAGACCGTGGCCGCGATGAGCACGATCGGCCCGCCGCGCACGGCCGCCACCACGTTCTGCTGCGCGGCCATCGCCACCACGATGGGGATGTACATGGTCGACCAGAACTCGACCCCGAGCTTGATCCCGCCGCCGAGCTTGCCCCGGGCGAGGAGCCAGGAGCGGGCGGCGATGAGCAGGATCATGGCGAGGCCGACGCCGCCGACATTGGCCTTCACCCCGAGGGCGACGCCCAGAAGGTCGCCGAGGAACACGCCGATCAGCGTGCAGAGCGCGAGGAGCGCGACGCCGAAGATGGTCATCGGACGTTCTCCCGCGTTGTCGGAAGCGATGGGTGAAATGCACACGGCATGGGGCGTCCCTCCTGGGTATGCGGTGATTCGTTTCTTTATGGGACTCAGTATACAGTTGATTGACAACAGCGCAATTTGGAATACTGAATAGCGGCGAGAACGATGTCCAGCATGTCGTGGGGCGCCATTTGCGCCAATTCGTATACGCAGCGTGGGGCGGGGAGCGGACGGGATGATGGATTGGCGCCAGGAACGCACCGCCCGCGAGGCGCGCCTCGCACGGGCGCAGCGCCACGCGGAGGGCAAGGTCGTGCCGGCCGGGCGGGTCGTCGACCTTCTCGAGGCGATCCTCCAGCCGGGCGACCGGGTCTGCCTGGAGGGCGACAACCAGAAGCAGGCCGATTGCCTGGCGCGGGGTCTCTCCGCCTGCGATCCGACCCGGGTCCACGACCTGCACATGGTGCAGTCGGGCATCGTCCTGCCCGAGCACCTCGACATCTTCGAGCAGGGCATCGCCCGGCGGCTCGACTACTCGTATTCCGGGCCCCAGGGCGGCCGCATCGCCAAGATGCTCTACGGCGGCCAGATCGAGCTCGGGGCGGTGCACACCTACCTCGAACTCTTCGCGCGCTACTTCGTCGACCTGACGCCGAACGTGGCCCTGATCGCGGGGGTCTCGGCCGACCGGGACGGCAACCTCTATACGGGGCCCAACACCGAGGACACGCCCACCGTGGTGGAGGCGACCGCCTTCAAGAACGGCGTGGTGGTGGCGCAGGTCAACGAGATCGTCGACCGGGTGCCCCGGGTCGACATTCCCGGTGACCGGGTCGATTTCGTGGTGGAGGCCGACAAACCGTTCTACGTCGAACCGCTCTTCACCCGCGACCCAGGCGCCGTGACCGAGACGCAGATCCTGATGGCCATGATGGCGATCAAGGGCATCTACGCCGCGTACGGCATCCGCCGCCTCAACCACGGCATCGGCTTCGGCACGGCGGCGATCGAGCTGCTGCTCCCGACCTATGCCGAGCGCCTCGGCCTGAAGGGCCAGATCGCGACCCACTGGGCGCTCAATCCGCATCCGAGCCTGATCCCGGCCATCGAATCCGGCTGGGTCAAGCAGATCCACTGCTTCGGCTCCGAGGTCGGCATGGACAAGTACATCCGTGCCCGGCCGGACGTGTTCTTCACGGGCTCCGACGGGTCCCTGCGCTCGAACCGGGCCTTCTGCCAGACGGCGGGCCTCTATGCCTGCGACCTGTTCATCGGCTCGACCCTGCAGATCGACCTCCAGGGGCATTCCTCCACCGTCACCACCAACCGGGTGGCGGGCTTCGGCGGCGCGCCGAACATGGGCTCGGACCCGCATGGGCGGCGCCATCCCTCCGACACCTGGATGAAGGCCGGACGAGAGGCCGGCGGCACGGGCGATCCGGCTCTGCGGCGCGGGCGCAAGCTCGTGGTGCAGCTCGTCGAGACCTTCGGCGACAAGCTGGTGCCGGCCTTCGTGGAGCGGCTCGACGCCCTCGAACTCGCGAAGAAACTCGACCTCGAGCTCGCCCCCGTGATGGTCTATGCCGACGACGTGACCCACATCGTCACCGAGGAGGGCATCGCCAACCTGCTGCTGTGCCGGACGCTCGATGAGCGCGAGCAGGCGATCCGGGGTGTGGCGGGTTACACCGATGTGGGCCGCGGCCGCGACCACGCCGAGGTCGAGCGCCTGAGGGCGCGGGGCATCATCCAGCGCCCCGAGGATCTCGGCATCGAGCCCCTCGACGCCGATCGCTCGCTGCTGGCGGCGCGCTCGATCAAGGACCTCGTGCACTGGTCGGGCGGCCTCTACGAGCCGCCGGCCAAGTTCCGGAACTGGTGAGGGATTTCGCGTCATGGAGAAGCTGAGCTTCCGCCACACCACCCGGACGGCGCTCCCCGGCACGCGGGCCAGCGCGATCACCGGGGTCGTCGCCTCCGGCAACCTCGAAGTGCTGCTGGAGCGCAACCTGGCGCCCGACGCCTGCCATGTGGAGATCGACACCGCCATCAAGGGCTACGGCGCGGTCTGGGCCGCGGTGGTGGCCGATTTCGTGGCCCGGCGGCAGCCGGGCGGGCTGACCATCACCATCAACGACGGGGGTGCCCGCCCCGACACCGTGTCCCTGCGCCTCGCCCAGGGCGCGCGCCTGATGGAGCTGCCGTGATGGATTGGAAGCCGGTCGCCCTCTCCGCCGCGCCCCTCGACCAGAGCTGGTACGAGGCGAGCGCCCGCGCCCGCCTCGCCGGCCTCCTCGACGCGGACAGCGTCGAGGAATTCATCGGCCCCGAGCAGCGGATGATGAGCCCGCACCTGCCGCTGTTCGACCTGCCCCGCGCCTTCGACGATGGCATGATCGTCGGGCGGGGGCGCCTCGACGGTCGGGATGTCCTGGTCGCCGCCCAGGAGGGCCGCTTCATGGGCGGGGCCTTCGGCGAGGTCCACGGCGCCAAGCTCGTCGGCCTGCTGCGGGCAGCGCTCGTCGTGAAGCCCGCCGCCGTGCTGATCCTGTTCGACACCGGGGGCGTGCGCCTGCAGGAGGCCAATGCCGGCGAGACGGCCATCGCCGAGATCATGCGGGCGATCACCCAGGTCCGCGCCGCCGGCATTCCCGTCGTCGGCCTGATCGGCGGCCGGGCCGGCTGCTACGGCGGCGGCGGTCTCATCGCCGGCACCTGCGCGCGCCTCGTCATCTCGGAGGGCGGTCGCCTCAGCGTCTCCGGCCCCGAGGTGATCGAGACCAACAAGGGCGCCGAGGAATTCGATTCCCGTGACCGGGCCCTCGTCTGGCGCACCATGGGCGGCAAGCACCGGCGGCTGCTGGGCGCGGCCGACGCCTTCGCGGCCGACACGATCGGGGCGTTTCGCGCGGCCGCCCTGGCCGCGATCGCGAAGGCCCCGGCCTTCGACCTGGAAACCCTGGAGGCCGAGCAGGCCCGGCTCGAGGCCCGCATCGCGCGCTTCGGCGACGCCCGGGACGCCACCGAGATCTGGGGCCGCCTCGGCGTCAACGACCCCGACGCCGTGCCGGGCCTGACCACCGAGGGCTTCGACGCCCTGCTCGACAGCCTGCCGGAGGGGTCCCACGATGCCCGATAAGATGCCCCTCGAAACCCTCCTCGCCTCTCTCTTCCCGGCGGGGCACGCCGTCACGGTGGCGGACGGGCTGATCACCGGCGAGGGACCCCTGAACGACGGCCGCCTCGCCGTGATCGGCATCGACGGCGACACGGCCCTCGGGATCGAGGGCGCCTGCCTCCTGGCGGGGCGCGTCCTCGACGTGGTGCGGGCCGGCGGCGCCACGCCGATTCTCGTGCTCATCGATTCCGACAGCCAGCGCATGAGCCGGCGCGACGAACTCCTCGGCCTCAACGAGTACCTCGCGCATCTCGCCAAGGCGCTGCTGCTGGCCGACGCGCAGGGCCATCCGACCATCGGCCTGCTCTACGGCCACAGCGCGGCCGGTGCCTTCATCGCCACGGCCCTGGCCACCCGCATGCTTGCGGGGCTGCCCGGCGCACATCCGAGCGTGATGGATCTTCCCTCCGTGGCCCGCGTCACCAAGCTGCCCTTGGAGACCCTGCAGGACATGGCCCGCACGACCTCGGTCTTCGCGCCCGGCCTCGACAACATGGTCCAGGCCGGCGCCGTGCAGGCGACCCTCGACCCCGACAAGCCCCTCGGTCCCCAGATCGCCGCGCTGATCGCGGACAGCCCGGCGGCCGATACCCGCGACGCGCTGGGCCGCGAACGCGGCGGGCGCCTGCTGGCCCACGACATCGCCGCCCGCGTCATTCGCGAGGCGCAGGGTGCGTGAGGTCGCGCGCCACGACCTGCTCGCGGTGGCGCCCGCCGCCTGGGGCCGGCTGCTGACGCAGCGGCCGGATCTCGACGGGATTCCGCACCTCGCGGATTGGGCCGCGCGCCGCTGGCCCGTGATCGTGCGCCGCCGCGTGCCCGGCGAGGATGGCGCCCTGGTTCCGGCCGGGCTGCCGCTGCCGCCCGCTCTCGGAAAGCGCCGCATCGGCCTCGCGCTCCCGCCCGAGGCGGTGCGACCGCGCCGGGGCCTGACCCTGGCCGAGGCGCGCGCGGCCGCGCCCGCCGCCTGGAACCCCGTGCTGGACGCGCTCCTGGCCCACGGGGCCGCCCACGGCCACGAACCGCGCGTGTTCGGCGGACTGCTCTGGCAGGCCCTGACGGGCCTTCCCTACCTCTCGGCCACCTCCGACCTCGACCTGCTCTGGCCCGGCCCGGTCGACCAGGCCTTCCTCGACGGCCTCGCAGGTATCGCGGCGCGGGCGCCGATGCGCCTCGACGGCGAGATCGGCCTCGCCGACGGATTTGCCGTGAACTGGCGCGAGCTGCACGCGGCCGGACCCGGCGGCTCGGTCCTGGCCAAGGGCCTGGAGCGGCTGGAGCTCCGGCCGGTCGCGGCCCTCCTGACCGCCCTGCCTCCGGCGGCCTGAGCCATGCCGATGCCCGCCCTCGCGCCGATGCCCGCTCGCCTGTCGGAGACCCGGTTCCCCGCTCCGGATTTCGGCGGCCCGGACCGGATCGCCCGCCTCGCCACGCAATGCCTGCGCCTGGAGCTCGCCACCTATCCGAAGCCCGGCCTCGTCAGCCATGTGGATTGCGGCAGCCATTCGGACATGGATGCGGACACCTTCCGGGCGAGTGCGTCCGCCCTGGAACCCTTTTTTGCGGACCTCGCCGCGGCGGGATCCACCGGGGCCGCCATGGCCGAACTGCGCCGCATCGGCCTCGCTGCGGAAGCGGCGATGCGGGCGGCGACGGGGGGCGTGAACACGCACCGCGGCGCCATCTTCGGCCTGGGACTCCTCAGCGCCGCGGCCGGTGCCCTGGGTCCGTGCCCGGCGGCCGGCAGTCTCGGCGCCCATGTCCGCGAACACTACGCCGACGCCATCCTGGACGGCCCCGAACTGCTGCATGCGCCCGGCGCGCGGGCGCGCAGGCGCCACGGCGTCGGCGGCGCGCCGGCCGAGGCTGCGGCCGGGTTTCCGACCCTCTACGCGATCGGCCTGCCGGCCCTGCGCCGCGCCCGTGCCCGGCGTCCCGAGCCACCCGAGGCGGCGCGGGTGGAAGCCTGCCTCGCCCTCATCGCGCGCCTGGAGGACACCAACCTCCTGCATCGCGGCGGCTCGGAGGGCTTCGCCTTCGCGCGGGCGCGAGCCGCCCGCTTGCTCGCCGAGGGCGGCGTCGCCCGGGACGACTGGTTCGCGCGGGCGGAAGCCCTGCACAGGGCCTTCGTCGCCCGCCGCCTCAGCCCCGGTGGAGCGGCCGACCTCCTCGCCATGACGCTGTTCGTCGATGCCTGGGAGCGGCCATGACCCTCGCGGTCCTGCTCTCCGGCCAGGGCGGCCAGCATCCCGGGATGTTCGACCTCACGGCCGACCTTCCGGAGGCTCAGGGCGTCTTCGCGGCCGCAACGCCCTTGCTCGGGCGGGATCCGCGCGACCTCGTGCGCTCGGGGGACGACCTGCACGCCAACCGCACCGGGCAGATCCTGTGCTGCGTCGCCGGTCTGGCCGCCTGGACCCTGGTTCGGGCGGCGCAACCCGCGCGCGCCGTGGTGGTGGGCTACAGCATCGGCGATCTCGCGGCCTTCGGCTGCGCCGGCCTGTTCGCGCCCGAGACGGTGCTGCGGCTCGCCGCCGCCCGCGCCGAGGCGATGGATGCGGCGGCCGGTCCCGGCTACGGCCTCGCCGGCCTGCGCGGCTTGCCCGCCGCGCGGGCCTTCGCCATGGCGGAGGGGCATGCGTGCCATCCGGCGATCCGCAACGCCGCCGACAGCGTGGTGGTGGGCGGGCCCGTCGCGGCGCTGGACGCCCTCTGCGCGCAGGCCCTGGCGGCGGGCGCGGCCCGGGCCGTTCGCCTGCCCGTGCACATCCCTTCGCACACGCCGCTCCTCGCGCAGGCCGCCGAAGCCTTCCGCGCGCGCCTTCGGGCGGCCCCCCTGGCGACCCCGCCGCGTCCGGCTCCGCGCCTCCTCAGCGGCCTCGACGGGGCGGCGGTGTTCCGGCCGGAGACGGGGCTGGCCAAGCTCGCCGCACAGGTCGCGCAGACCCTGGACTGGGCCGCCTGCCTGGAGGGCGTCGGCGAATTCGGGGCCGGCAAGGTGCTCGAGCTCGGCCCCGGCCACGCCCTCGCCACCATGGCCCGCACGGCCTTGCCTGAGGCGCAGGTTCACGCGCTGGAGGATTTTCGCCGGTCAGACGGTGTGGTCCAATGGATCAAGGACGGGGCCTGAACCCCGACGGAGTGAAACGCACACGATGCAGTATCGCAATCTCGGCCGCTCGGGCCTCAAGGTCTCGCCGCTTTGCCTCGGCACGATGATGTTCGGCGGCCCCACCGACGAGGCCACCGCCGGCCGCATCATCGACAGCGCCCGGGGCGCCGGCATCAACTTCCTCGACACCGCCGACGTCTACAACGAGGGCCGGTCCGAGGAGGTGGTGGGCCGGGCGATCGCTCAGGACCGCGAGGCCTGGGTGCTCGCCACCAAGGTCGCCAACCCGATGGGTCCGGGCGTTAACGATCGCGGCCTGTCGCGCGCCCACGTGCTGCGCGCCGCCGAGGCCAGCCTCCGGCGGCTCGGTACCGACGTCATCGACATCTACTACCTCCACAAGGAGGACCACACCACGCCGCTCGCCGAGACCATCGGCGCCATCGCGCTCCTCGTGCGGCAGGGCAAGATCCGGTACTTCGGCGTCTCGAACTACCGGGCCTGGCGCGTCGCCGAGATCTGCCGGCTGTGCGACGATCTCGGCATCGACCGGCCCGTGGTGAGCCAGCCCTACTACAACGCCCTGAACCGGATGCCCGAGACCGAGCACCTGCCGGCCTGCGCCCATTACGGCCTCGGTGTGGTGCCCTACTCGCCGCTGGCCCGGGGCGTTCTCACCGCCAAGTACGACCCCGCTGCCCCGCCGCCCGAGGGGACCCGCGCCGGCCGTCAGGACACCCGCATGATGCAGACGGAATGGCGGCCGGAATCCCTGGTGATCGCCCGGACCTTCCAGGCCCACGCGGCCACGCGCGGCCTGACGGCGGGGCAGTTCGCGGTGAACTGGGTCCTGGCCAACCGCACCGTCACCTCGGTCATCGCCGGCCCGCGCACGGAGGCGCAGTGGGACGAGTATCTGGACGCGCTGGGCTACGCCTTCACCGACGCGGACGAAGCCCTGGTCGACGCCCACGTGGTCACCGGCCACCCCTCGACGCCGGGCTACAACGACCCGGCCTACCCGATCGAGGGCCGCGTACGGGGGTAGGCGCCTCCCCCCCCTGGTCGGGGGATCGACGGTGGGGGCGGCTCCGCTGGCCTCCGCACGGTGAAGGTCTCCCAACCACCCCCACCCCCTTCCCCTCCCCGCAAGGGGAGGGGAAGGGGCCGGCGCCCGCTCTCAGCCCCGCGTCTCGACGATGTGCAGTTCCACCAGCGCGTCGAAGTTCGCGTCGCCCTTGAACCCCAGATCGAGGGCGCGGCGCGTGTCGAAGGCCTCCGGCCAGGTCTCGACGATGGCCTGGATCGCCGGATCCGGCGCGCGCCGGATCAGTGCCACCGCCGCGTCGCCGGCGACCCGGCGCAGGGCCTCGATCTCGTCGGCCACCGTCGCGGAGAGACCCGGCATGGTGAGGCTGCGGCGCAGGCCCAGGGGAGCGAGGTCGATACGGGCGGCGTGCAGGAGGTAATCGGTGGCCGAGCGCGGGCTGGCGAACCAGTGGCGCACGGTGTCGGGCACCGGCAGGATCGCTTCCTGGCCGGCCAGCGGCTCGCGGATGATCCCGGAGAAGAACCCGGAGGCCGCCTTGTTGGGCTTGCCCGGGCGCACGCAGATGGTGGGCAGGCGCAGGCCGATGCCGTCGAGGAAGCCGCGCCGGCTGTAGTCGGCGAGCAGCAATTCGCCCATCGCCTTCTGCGTGCCGTAGGAAGTGGCCGGCGTCAGGATCATGTCGTCGGGGATGACGCTCGGAAGCGGCGGCCCGAACACCGCCAGCGACGAGGTGAAGACCACGCGCGGGCGGTAGCCCTCGGCGGTGTGGGCCTGCCGGATCGCGTCGAGGAGCAGGCGGGTGGCGTCGAGATTGACCCGGTAGCCCTTCTCCAGGTCGGCCTCGGCCTCGCCGGAGACGATCGCCGCGAGGTGGAAGATCACGTCCGGCCGGCCGATCAGCGCGGCCTCCGCCGCGCCGGGGCTCGAGAGGTCGGCGGCGGCGGTGACGACGGAGCCGGTGAAGCCGGCGGGCGCCGTCGGCTCCACCACGTCCACCAGGGTGAGGGCGCGGGCGTCGCCCGCTGCTGCGAGGGCGTCGGTGAGGCGCCGGCCGATCATGCCGGCGGCGCCGAGGATGAGTGCGTGCATGGGTGGTCCGTTTCTGGGTGGTCCGTCTCCGGAGATCGGGTCAGCGCATCAGGTCGAGGGCACGGGGAAAGAAGTCGGGTCCACCGAAATTGCCGGATTTCAGGGCGAGCAGCATGTCCGCGCCCTGCCCCAGCGTGCGGAGCACCGGCACCCCGGCGGCGATCTCGGGCCCGAGCCGGAAGGCCTTCAGCCCGAGCCGGTCGACGACCGCTCCCGACGTCTCACCACCCGCGACCACGAGGCGGCGCACGCCCCGCGCCACCAGGGCTTCCGCGATGCGGGCCAATGCGCCCTCGATGGCGTGGCCGACCCGGTCGCCGCCGTGGCGGGCCTGGAGCGCCCGCACCGTCTCGGGCTCTGCGCTGCTGGCGATGAGGACGGGACCGGTGCCGATATGCGCGCCGGCCCAGGCCAGGACGGCCTCGATCTCGGCCTCGGTCTCGGCCTCGCCGGCGAGCAGCCGCTCGGGGTTCAGGCGGCGCACCGGCATCAGGGCCTCGGCCGCCGCGATCTGGCCGAGCGTCGCCTGCGAGCAGCTGCCGGCGAGGCAGGCGGCCAGGCCGCCCGACGGCGCGCCGAGATCCGCCGCGCTGTCGGGTGCGGAGGCGCGCCCGGCCGCGACCAGGGCACGGGCGAGGCCGAGGCCGAGGCCCGAGGCGCCCACGGAGACGCGGTGGCCGAGCGCAGCCGCGCCCAGGGTCTCGAGGTCGGCCTCGACGACGGCGTCCGCGATGGCCGCGCCCACGCCCTCGGCGGCGAGGGCATCGAGGCGCGCGGCCACGGCCTCGGGGCCTTGCGCCACGGTGGCGAAATCCACGAGGCCCACGGGCGCGGCGCTCTGCCGGGCCAGCACCCGCACGAGGTTGGCGTCCCGCATCGGGTTGAGGGGATGGTCCTTGAGGGGGCTCTCGTTCAGCGGCGCCGCGCCGACGAAGAGGTTGCCCTGGTAAACGGTGCGCCCCGTCTCCGGGAAGGCGGGGGTGACGAGGGCGATGGCCGCGCCGGCATCGGCCCGCAGGGCGTCCATCACGGGGCCGATATTGCCCGCGTCGGTGGAATCGAAGGTCGAGCAGATCTTGAACAGGACGTGGTCCGCACCCCGCCCGCGCAGCCAGGCCTCGGCCGCGCGGGAGCGCGCCACGGCCTCCGCGGCCGGAATGGAGCGGCTCTTCAGGGCCACCACCACGGCGTCGACGCCAGCGAGATCCAGGTCGTCGGCGGGGATGCCGATGGTCTGCACCGTGCGCAGGCCTCCCTTGGTCAGGGTGTTGGCGAGGTCCGAGGCGCCGGTATAGTCGTCGGCCACCGATCCGAGGGCGAGACTCATCGGCCGGCCTCCCGGGCCTGGGAGGTGCGATAGGGCGCGAACCAGCCCAGGCCCGCCTCCGTGCCGGCGGCCGGGTTGTACTCGCAGCCGACGAAGCCCGTGTAGCCGAGCCGGTCGAGTTCGGCGAACAGGAAGGCGTCGTTCATCTCGCCGGTGCCGGGCTCGTGCCGGGCCGGGACGCTCGCGGTCTGCACGTGCCCGATCATCGGCATCAGGTCGCGCAGGCGCGTGGTCACGTCCCCGTGCAGGATCTGGCAGTGGTAGAGGTCGAACTGGAGCTTGAGGTTCGGCAGGGCGAGCGCCTCGATCAGCCGGGCGGCGGCGCCGAAATCATCGAGGAAGTAGCCCGGCATGTTGCGGGCGTTGATCGGCTCCAGCACGAGGTCGAGCCCTTCGCGCTCCGCACGCTCGGCGGTCCAGGCCACGGCCCGGCGATAGGCGTCCTGCGCCCCGCGATCGCGGGCATCGGCCATGCCGGCCATGAGGTGGAGCCGGGCGACGCCTGTGGCCTTCGCGTAGGTCAGGCCGGTCTCGACGCCCGCCTGCAGCTCCGCGAACCGGTCGGCCAAGGCCGCGAGGCCACGCTCGCCGGCCGCCCAGTCGCCGGGCGGCAGGTTGAACAGGGCCTGGGTCAGGCCGAACCGCGCCAGGCGCTCGGCGATGGCCTCAGGCGGATGCTCGTAGGGGAACAGGAACTCGACCGCGGTGAAGCCAGCCTCCGCGGCGGCGGCGAAGCGGTCGAGGAACGCATGTTCCGTGAACATCAGGGTGAGGTTGGCGGCAAAGCGCGGCATCGGTTCCTCCCTCAGGCCTTGGCCGACGGCAGGGTGACGCCGGCCACCTGCGCGTAGAGGCGGGCCACCGAGGCGTCGTCGTCCCGGCCCATGCCGGAGCCGGACGCCATCAGGAACATCTGGAGCGCGGCGGCGGCCACCGGCACGGGATACGTCTCCGCCCGCGCCATGTCCTGCACGATGCCGAGATCCTTGACGAAGATATCGACCGCGCTCTTGGGGCTGTAATCGCCGTCGAGCACGTGCGGCATGCGGTTCTCGAACATCCAGGAATTGCCGGCCGAGGCCGTGATCACCTCGTAGACCTTACGCAGATCCAGGCCCTGCTTGGCGGCAAAGCTCATCGCCTCGCTGGCGGCGGCGATGTGCACGCCGGCGAGCAGCTGGTTGATCATCTTGAAGGCGGCGCCCTGCCCGGCCGCGTCGCCGAGTTCGTAGAGCTTGCCCGCCATGGCGTCGAGGGCCGGCCGGGCGGCGTCGAAGGCCGCCTTGGTGCCGGAGGCCAGGAAGGTGAGTTCGCCCGCCGCCGCCCGCGCCGCGCCCCCGCTCATCGGGGCGTCGAGATAATGGCGCCCGGTCTCCTCCAGCCGGGCCGCGAGGCGCCGGGCGATGGCCGGATCCATGGTGGCGGAGGAGACGAACACCGCGCCTTCCCGCATGGTCTCGGCGGCCCCGTCTGGCCCGAACAGCACCGCCTCGGTCTGGGCGGCGTTGACGACGACGCAGATCACCACGTCGGCGCCCTCCGCCGCCGCCGCCGGGTTCGCCGCCGCCTGCCCTCCGCTGGCGGCAAAGCGCGACACGGCCTCCGCGTTCACGTCGCAGGCCGCGACGTCGAAGCCGGCCCGGAGGAGCGATCCGGCCATGCCGGCGCCCATGGAGCCGAGGCCGATCACGGCCGCACGGTCGTTTGCGGCCGCGCGCGGGGCGGTGGGTGCGTTGCTCATGGGATGACCCTTTGGCGGTTTGACGGGATGCGGGATGGGAAGGGCCAGCGGTGCTGGGCCGCCGGCCGTCCGCCTCAGCGGTTGACCAAGTGCTTCGGGGTGACGAACACGCAGACCGAACCGATCACCAGCATCACGGCCAAGGCGTACATGCCGGCGGCGGTGCTGCCGGTGGAGTCGCGCAGGGCCCCGATGACGTAGGGGCTGGCGAAGCCCGCGAGGTTGCCCACCGAGTTGATCAGCGCGATGCCGGCCGCGGCTCCGGCGCCGCTGAGGAAGGCGGTGGGCAGGGACCAGAACAGGGGCGCACAGGTGAGCACGCCGCCGGCGGCCACGGCGAGGGCCGCGATGGCCACGACGGTGCTGCCCGTGCTGGCGGCGACCACGAAGCCCACCGCGCCGCACAGAGCCGGGACGATGAGGTGCCAGCGGCGCTCGCGCATCCGGTCGGCGCTTCGGCCGAGCAGGATCATCACGAAGACCGCGAACAGGAACGGGATCGCGCTGACGAGGCCGATGTTCAGGTTGCCCTGGACCCCGGATGCCTTGACGATGGTCGGCATCCAGAAGGTCAGGCCGTACTGGCCCGTGACGAAGGCGAAGTAGATCAGGCTCA
Organism: Methylobacterium sp. M6A4_1b; assembly: GCF_053345175.1. Classification (NCBI taxonomy): domain Bacteria; kingdom Pseudomonadati; phylum Pseudomonadota; class Alphaproteobacteria; order Hyphomicrobiales; family Methylobacteriaceae; genus Methylobacterium; species Methylobacterium sp. M6A4_1b. The sequence continues at coordinate 22,855 of NZ_JBKEZQ010000032.1, read as the reverse complement.
TGAACCAGATCCGGCCGTTGCGGAACACGGTGGCGATGGAATGCGGGCTCTGCTCCTTGCCGGCGCCGTCGGCGGCGATGTCGCGCTCGATGACCTGCTTCTCGGCGGCGTCGAGCCACTTGGCCTCGGAGGGCCGGTTGTCGAGGTAGAAGAACACGGCGAGGCCCACCAGCACCGCCGGCACGGCCTCGATCACGAACATCCACTGCCAGCCGGAGAGGCCGTAGGCGCCGTTGAAGGCGTCCATGATCCAGCCGGAGAGCGGGTTGCCGAAGATGCCCGAGACGGGAATCGCCGACATGAACACCGCGATCACGCGGGCACGGCGATGGGCCGGGAACCAGGTCGTCGTGTAGAGGATCACGCCCGGGTAGAAGCCCGCCTCGGCCAGGCCCAGCAGGAAGCGCATGATGTAGAACGAAGTGGCCGAGTTCACGAACATGAACCCGGCGGAGATGATGCCCCAGGTGATCATGATGCGGGCGATCCAGACCCGGGCGCCGACCCGGTGCAGGATGACGTTCGAGGGCACCTCGAACAGGAAGTAGCCGATGAAGAACAGGCCGGCGCCGAGGCCGTAGACGGTCTCGCTGAAGCCCAGCTCCTGGGACATCTGGAGCTTGGCGAAGCCCACGTTCACACGGTCGAGATAGGCGACCACGTAGCAGAGCATCAGGAACGGCACGAGCCGCCAGAACACTTTGCGGTAGGTCTGTTCGACGAAATCCCCGGCGGGCGCATCGATGCCCCGCGCGCTGGCGGCCTGCACGCTCATGTTTCCTCCTGCCGGCGCGCTCTTCGCGTTGCCGTTCTGGCGTTGCATCGTCTTATCGCGGCACTGCTCTGTTTGGCAGCGCTTGCATCTTACCTAGCAGGGATTGGCAGCGCTGCCAATCTGATTGTTGTCATCGGCTAACCTTGCTATGGGCTTTCTCGCTCCCTTCTTCGACGAGCCTAAAGATACAGGACGAAGCCGCCGATGAACGTCCGTGAGCCCCCGCCCGCACCCGAACGCCGCCTCGTGACCCTCGCCGACGTCGCCCGCGAGGCCGGCGTCGGCGAGAGCACGGTCTCGCGGGTCCTGCGCAACCAGGGCTCGTTCTCGAAGCGGACGCAGGACCGGGTGGCGGAAGCGGTGGCCCGCCTCGGCTACGTGCCGAACCGGCTGGCCGGCATGCTGGCCGGCTCTGGCACGACGGCGGGCGCCAAGCTCGTGGGCATCATCATCCCGTCGCTGACCAACATCGTGTTTCCGGACCTCCTGCGCGGCGCCAACGCGGCCCTCGACCGGGACGGCTTCCAGAGCGTGATCGGGGTTTCGGACTACGACCCCGAGCGCGAGGAGGCCCTGATCGGCGCCCTCCTGTCCTGGCGCCCCGCCGGCCTCATCGTCACCGGCCTGGAGCACACGGTGGGCGCCGTCGCGCGCCTGCGGGCGAGCGGCATCCGCATCGTCGAGATGATCGACACCGACGGGGCCGGCCTCGACATCGTGGTGGGCTTCTCGAACCGGGCGGTGGGCTGCGACAGCGCCCGGCACCTGCTCGCGCGGGGCTACCGCCGGATCGGCTATGTCGGCCACGACATCGCGCGGGACCTGCGCGCGGCCAAGCGCCTCGCCGGCTTCCGCGAGACGCTGAAACAGGCCGGGCACCCGCTCGCGGAGACCGAGATCGCGCCGGGTCCCTCTTCGGCGGCGGCCGGGCGCGCGGCCCTGGAGCGCCTGCTCGTCCGCCGGCCCGACCTCGACGCCATCTACTTCTCCAACGACGACATGGCGCTCGGCGGCTACTTCCACTGCCTCGCGGAGGGGATCGCGGTGCCGGGGCGCCTCGCCCTGTTCGGCTTCAACGCCCTCGACATCGCCGCCGCGATGCCTCAGCCGCTGACCACCATCCGCACGCCGCGCCTGGAGATCGGGACCGCCGCCGCCGAGCGCCTCGCCGCCGACGGTCCGGCCGAGACCGTCGACCTCGGCTACGAACTGATCGCGGGCGCCACCGCCTGAGATCGCGCCTTCCTCCGCTGACCTGAAGGACCGCCATGAGCGAGACGACGCTTCGCGAACAGATCTGCCGGTTCGGCCGCTCGCTGTTCGAGCGCGGCCTGACGCCGGGCTCGTCGGGCAACATCTCCCTGCGCCTCGACGACGGCGGCTGGCTGGTGACGCCGACCAACGCCTCGCTCGGCTTCCTCGACCCGGCCACGATCTCGCGCCTCGACGCGACCGGCACCCTGGTCTCGGGCCACGCGCCCACCAAGGAGATCCCGCTCCACGCGGCGCTCTACGACAGCCGGCGGCAAGCCCGCGCCATCGTCCACCTGCACTCGACCCACGCGGTGGCGGTGTCGATGCTGCCCGAGATCGACCCGAAGGCGGTGCTGCCGCCGCTCACGCCCTATTATCTCATGCGGGCCGGGGCCACGGCCCTGGTGCCCTATTACCGGCCGGGCGACCCGGCGGTGGCGGATGCGATCCGGGGCCTTGCCGGCCGCTATGCCTCGGTGCTGCTGGCCAATCACGGCCCGGTGGTGGCCGGCTCCACCCTGGAGAACGCGGTCTTCGCCACCGAGGAATTGGAGGAGACGGCCAAGCTCTACCTTCTCCTGCGCAACCTCAACCCGCGCCACCTCAGCCCGGGCCAGGTGCAGGACCTCGTCAGCCATTTCGGCCTGACCCTGCCGGAGCCCGACGGGCACGACCACGACCACTGAGCGGCGCGCTCGAAATCCTACGTCACCGCGCACCGCTTCAGGCCGCGACCTCGATCTGCGCTGTCGGGAGTGCAGTGGCGATCTCGGCGGCGATGCCGGCCGAGGCGATGTTCTTGGATTTGGCCTCGATCTCGAAATCCGCCCAGGCCATGTGGCGGGCGACCAGGGCGTTGACGGCCCGGTTCCACATCATGTCGGAATGGGCGGCCAGATCCCGCCAGCTGTGGCCGGCCTCGGACAGGGTGGCGAAATCCGGCAGGGCCTTCGGGTCGTGGCCCTCCAGCAGGCCCTCCCGCGAGACGCTGATATGGGCGACCGGGCGGACGCCGCGCCAGGATTCGCGCACCCGGGCCACGCGGGGATCGTCCGGCTCGATGTATTCGCCCCGGCTCTCGACCCAGTGGTGATGCAGGTCGAGCACCACCGGCACGACGTCGGCCAGACCCAGCACCGTATCCAATCCGAAGAAATTCTCGTCGTTCTCCACGGTGAGGAGGTCGCGGGCGGTCTGGGAGAGCTCGGGCAGGCTGGCGCGGAACCCTTCGAGGCCGGGATCGCGGGCGCCGACATGGATGTTGATGTGCGCCCCGTGCGGGTGCCAGCCTCGGCCGTAGCCGAGCATCGCCATGAGCTCGGCATGGTGCTCCAGTTCCTCGATGCCGTTGCGCTGGGCGGCCGGATTCTGCGAGGCGATGACGCAGAACGGCCCGGGATGGAAGCTCAGGCGCACCGCCCCCGCCCGGGCGATGTCGCCGATCCGGGCGAGGCCGTCCTCGACGAGGCGGCGCATCTCGGGCTCGGCGTAGACGTCCTGCGCCACCGCGTGCGTGTAGCCGGGCAGGACGTTGCTGGCGATCCGCAGCAGGCGCTCGATCGGCTGGCGGTCGGCGACCCAGGTCACCTGCCGCTCCAGGGCGCCGAGGTTGTGGCGCACGAGACCCTCGAGCTTCGCCCGGCGCGCGACCGGCGCCAGGGTCTTCAGATGGGCCATGGTGGCGTGGGTCAGGTTCATCTGCAGGGTCGCCTCGCGGGCGGCCTTCAGCGTCTTGAAGGGCTCGGACGGCGGTTCGAGGATGAACTTGCAGCAGAAGCCGAGGCGAGGCCCTGGCTCGATTGGGCCTGGATCGATTCGGCTTGGAGCGGTCGGCGTTGGTCTGGTCATGGAGCGACAACGCGGCGGAGCGCCTTTGGTGCAGGGTCGGAACCGGTGACCGGATGCGGTGCGTTGCCCCCGCGCCGGCGGTCCCGTCGGCGCCGGAGGCCCCCATGGACGCCAAGCTCGCAGACCAGGTCCGCCGCGCGGCCGACCTCGCCCGCCGCCTGACCCTGGCCTATCCGCGGGGATCCCGCCGCGACGACTTCCCCTTCACGGTGGTGGCGGCCTTCGACACCGAGATCCGGGGCCGCGTCGAGCGCGACCGCCGGATCGAGGACGAGCGCGACCGGGTGCTCATCGCCGCCGTCAACTTCGCCGAGACGCCGCCCGAGGACGAACCGGAGGCCGTGGAGCCGGCCCGGCGCGTCCTCCTCGCGGCGATCGACTATCTCGAGGAGGCGACCCTGCGCTTCGGGATCGTCAACCGCGAGGGCGCCCGTCTCGGCTACGGCGCGGCCGGGCAGCGGGTCACGACCCCGTCCTGACGGTGCCTTCGGGGCGCGCCATCGAATTTGTGAGTTTCCGCCCTGCGACCACGCGCCGGTCCCGCGCGTTACCCGCATCCGCCGGCGCGGTTCCGGTGATCCGTCCCGCCTGCGTGGTTCCCTTCCGATGCGTCGCCTGTTCCCCATCTTCATCGCCGTCGTCGCTCTCCTGGCGGGGCTGATCCTGTTCACCTTCGTCAAGCACGGCGACACGGCCCACACCCAGCCCGTGCCGGAAGCCGGCGCGAGCGCCCGCTGATGCCGCGCTGGCTGCCGCTGGCGGGCGCCGCCCTCCTCGCCATCCTGGTGGTGATCGGCCTCGGCCTGTGGAAGTACGACCGCCTGCAGGAGGCGCGCATCGAGAACGGCGGACGCCCGGCCATTCCCGCCTGTGCGCCCGACCGGGTCGGCGAGACGGGGCTGGCCGCCAATTGCCCCGGCACCGCCTTCCCGCCCGCGAAGGCACCCTGAAGGACCGGACCCGGCGTCCGAGCCCCGGAGCGCAGAGGCGGAGCCTGGACGGATGCGCAGTCTCCCTGCCCGACCCGGCCTCGGTTCCTTCCCGGCCTTCGTGTTCCTGCAGGGCAGCCTCTATGCCGCCTACGGGATGGTCTCGCCATTCCTGCCGAGCTTCCTCGGCGCGCGCGGGCTCGACGCCTCCGAGATCGGGATCGTGCTCGCGGCCGGCACGCTGATGCGCCTCGTGGCCGGGCCGGTGGCGGGGCGGATCGCCGATCGCCTCGACGCCACGCGGACCGTGGTGGCCACCGGCGCGGCCGCCGCCGGCCTTCTGGCCTTCGCCACCCTCCTCGGGCAGGGCTTCCCCGCGCTCCTCGTCCTCGGCCTCGCACAGGCCATCGCGCTCGCGGGCCTCGCGCCCCTGGCCGATGCCCTCACCCTCGCGGCGGTGGAGCGGGAGCGCACCTTCGCCTATGGCTGGGTCCGGGGCGCCGGCTCCGCCGCCTTCATCCTGGCGACCCTGGCATCCGGCCAGGCGGTCGCCTGGGCCGGCCTGTCCAGCGTCCTCGTAACGAGCGGCCTGCTGTTCCTGCTCACCGCCCTCGCGGCGCGTCGGGTGCCCGCAGCCCCGCGGGCCGCTGAACTGGACGTGCCGGCCCCGCAAGACGCTCCTCGCCACGTCCTGCGCGCGCTACTGGCCGCGCCGCTCTTCCGGCGGGTGCTCCTCGTGGCGGCTCTCGTGATCGGCAGCCACGCCCTGCACGAGGCTTTCGCGGTGATCCGCTGGCGTGCGGCGGGCCTCGGCCCCGGCACCGTCAGTCTCCTCTGGTCGCTGGCCGTGCTCTCGGAGGTCGCGGTGTTCGTCCTGGGCGGGGCCTGGCTGCTGGAGCGCCTCGGCACTGCCGGGGCGGCGATGCTGGCGGCCGGCGCCGGGATCCTGCGCTGGGCGATCATGGCGACGACGGTGGCGGTGCCGATGCTGGCGATCGGCCAGGCCCTGCACGGCTTCACCTTCGCGCTGCTGCATCTGGCCAACATGCGGCTCCTCGCCGAACTCGTGCCCGCCCGCGACGGCGCCACCGCGCAGACGCTCTACGCGACCTTGGGCCTCGGGCTCGCCAACACCGTCCTGACCGGGCTCTCCGGGTGGCTCTACGGACGGTTCGGGGCGGACGCGTTCTGGGGCATGGCGGCACTCTGTGCCGTCGCCCTGCCGCTGGCGGCCGGCCTTCGGCACCCGGACTCACGGGCCGCCTGAGACGGGATCAGGGCCGGCACGCCCGCAGGAAGAAATCGAGCGACCGCTTCAGCGTCTCGCGCTTGACGTGGGTCATGCCCGGCCGCTCCAGGCCCAGCTCCGTCCGGTCGACGAAGCCCCGGATGGTCAGGCCCAGGAAGGCATCGGCCGCGTACCGGACATCGTCCACCGCGAGGGCGCCCGAGCGCACGCCGTCCTCCAGGCAGTGCTCCACGAGGGGCACCACCCGCGCCAGTCCGAAATCGTGGAGCGCCCGGGCGAATTCCGGGAAGCGTCCGGCCTCGGCCACCATGACCCGCCGGAACGCGATGCAGTCCGGCGTCACCACGGTCTCGAGGATCGCCAGGGCGATGCGGTGCAGCCGCTCCTCCACGGAGCCGGCCTCCGCCGCCACCTTCTCGATGGAGGGCACGTTCTCCTCGATGAAGCGCACGCACACCGCCTCGAAGAGATCCACCTTGGAGGCGAAGCGCGTGTAGATCGTCTTCTTCGACAGGCCGGCGGAACCCGCGATCGCGTCGATGCTCGCCGCTTCGAAGCCCTCGGTGAGGAACACGGTCTTGGCGGCGGCGAGGACGCGCAGCAGCACGTCGCCCTCGGTCCCGCGCGGCGGGCGACCGAGGCGTCGGGATGGCGGCGGCATCACGTCCCTCTGAGCCACGGCGCGGTGTCCTCTCCCCCGGGAACGATGCCAGTCCTCTCCGGAGAAGGCCAGGGAGGCGGGGCCTTCGCCGTGTGGACCGAGGGCCGGGGACGGCGAGCGTCCACCCGCCCCGCCTCGTCAGAAGAACGCCTGCAGCCCCGTCTGCGCCCGGCCGAGGATCAGCGCATGGACGTCGTGCGTGCCCTCGTAGGTGTTCACCGTCTCGAGGTTCTGGGCGTGACGCATCACGTGGTACTCGCCCATGATGCCGTTGCCGCCGTGCATGTCGCGGGCGGTGCGGGCGATGTCGAGGGCTTTCCCGCAATTGTTGCGCTTGATCAGCGAGATCATCTCGGGCGCCATCCGGCCTTCGTCGAACAGACGGCCGACCCGCAGGGCGGCCTGGAGCCCGAGGGCGATCTCGGTCTGCATGTCGGCGAGCTTCTTCTGCACGAGCTGGGTCTGGGCCAGGGGCCGGCCGAACTGCTTGCGCTCCAGGGTGTAGGACCGGGCCCGGTGCCAGCAATCCTCCGCCGCGCCCATGGCGCCCCAGGCGATGCCGTAGCGCGCCCGGTTGAGACAGCCGAACGGTCCCTTGAGGCCGGAGACGTCGGGCAGGAGCGCGTCCTCGCCCACCTCGACGTTCTCCATCACGATCTCTCCCGTGGTGGAGGCCCGCAGGGAGAGCTTGCCCTTCAGGGTCGGGGTCGAGAGGCCCTTCATGCCCTTTTCCAGGACGAAGCCCCGGATCGCGCCCTCGTGCGCCTCGGATTTGGCCCAGACCACGAAGACGTCGGCGAAGGGCGCGTTGGAGATCCACATCTTGGCCCCCGACAGGCGATAGCCCCCGTCGGTCCTCACCGCCTTCGTCTTCATCCCGGCCGGGTCGGAACCGGCATCGGGCTCGGTCAGGCCGAAGCAGCCGATCCACGCGCCCGAGGCGAGCTTGGGCAGGAACTTCCGGCGCTGCGCCTCCGAGCCGTAGGCGTGGATCGGGTACATCACCAGGGAGGATTGCACGCTCATCATCGAGCGGTAGCCGGAATCCACCGCCTCGACGGCGCGGGCCACGAGGCCGTAGGCGACGTAAGTCGCATCGGCGCCGCCGTATTCCTCGGGCAGGGTGACGCCGAGGAGCCCGCGCTCGCCCATCTTCCGGAACAGGTCCGGATTGCTGGTCTCCTGCGCGTAGGCCTCGACGATGCCGGGCAGGAGCTCCTCCTGCGCGAAGGCCCGGGCGGCCTCGTGGATGGCGCGCTCGTCCTCGGTGAGCTGGTCGTCGAGGAGGAAGGGGTCCTCCCAGGCGAAGCTCGCCGAAGCGGGGGCGGTGGGCGCGGCTGAGCCGGGCGGGCGCGTCGGGGCGTTCATGGCGGTTCCTCGGGGCTTCTTCGTGTTCCTCTGATCCTAGCAGGCCGCGCCGCGCAGGCCACCTGTGCGACCCGGTACTCCGGGGCGGGCGCGGGGCGGGCCGAAATCCTGATAGAGAGGCGCGGCTCGAAGCAGCGTCGCGGAGGCCGGAACAGGTGCCGCATTCACGAGAGGCAGACCCACCATGGCCGAGACGACGGCGCGCGAGGACGGCCCTCGTACCCTTCCGCGGCCACTGCCGCTCGACGGCATCCGCGTGCTCGACCTCTCGCGCGTGCTCGCCGGGCCCTGGAGCGCCATGTGCCTCGGCGACCTCGGTGCCGAGGTGATCAAGGTCGAGCACCCCGAGCGCGGCGACGACACCCGCGACTGGGGCCTGCGCACGGGGGCGACCAACACCTCGTATTTCGACGCCGCCAACCGCAACAAGCGCTCGATCACCCTCGACCTCGCCTCCCCGGAGGGCCTGGCCGTGGCGCGCGATCTCGCCCGCACCTGCGACGTGGTGGTGCAGAACTTCAAGACCGGGGGCGCGGATCGCCTCGGCCTCGGCTACGCGGCCCTGAGTGCCGAGAATCCGCGCCTGATCTACTGCTCGATCTCCGGCTACGCCTCGGACGGGCCGGAGGCGACCCGCCCGGGCTACGACATCGTGGTCCAGGGCGAGGCCGGCTTGATGGCGCTCAACGGCGAGGCCGAGCGGCCACCCCTCAAGTTCGGCCTGGCGGCGGTCGACCTCTTCACCGGGCAATACGCCGCGCAGGGGGTGCTCGCCGCCCTGTTCGAGCGCGAGCGCACCGGGCGCGGCCGCCACATCGAGCTCGCGTTGTTCGATTGCGGCCTGGCGCTCACGGCCTATTGCGGCCTGGAGGCGATGGTGCGCGGGCACGATCCCGTCCGCGCCGGCAACGCCCATCCGTCGATCGCGCCCTACGGCGTGTTCCAGGCCGGGGACGGGCCGATCGTGCTGGCGGTGGGCAACAACGGCCAGTATCGCCGTCTCTGCGACGAGGTGCTGGCGCGCCCGGACCTCGCCAGCGACCCGCGCTTCTCCACGAACCTGGAACGCTCGCGCAACCGCGCGCAGTTCCTGCCGGTGATCGAGGCCGAACTCGCCCGCTGGAGCCGGGCCGACCTCATCGCCCGGCTCGACGCGGCCGGCATTCCCTGCGGAGAGGTGCTGGGCCTGCACGAGGCCCTGACCTCCGACCGGGCCCACGCCGGCAACCTCGTGCTGCCCCAGGGCGGCGACGCCTCTCCCACCGCCCACGTCCTCGCCCCGCCCTACCGCCTCGACGGAGAGCGCCTGCCCGTGCGCCGCATGCCGCCCGCCCTCGGGGCATCGAGCGCCGAGATCCGGGCGGAATGCGAGGCGCGGCGCGCGGCGGAAGCGGAGCGCCCCTCGGTCGGCCCGGTCAAACCGGCAGGAGCGTGAACCCGAGGGTCTGGCCCAAAAACCGGGCCGTGATCCGGCCCGGTCCCGTCAGGTCGAAGGGCACCGAGAGCGTGCCGGTGGAGACGATGCTGCCGGCCGGAATGGTCATGCCGCGCTCGCGGGCCACGGCCATGAGGTCGGTGAGCGCGGCCAGGGGATCGGTCTCGTCCTCCCCCGTCACGGCGCGGACCCGCTCCGTCCCGTCGACCTCGACCACGAGGCTGCGGGCCAGGTCGGCGAGGTCCGCCGTCGCCACGACCGGGCCGAGCACCAGGGCCTGGAAGGCGGAATTGTCGGCCGCGAAGCTCGGCCAGCCGACGGCACGCCGATCGAGGTAGCGGGACAGAACGAGTTCGAACGCCGCCCGGGTCTCGCCGACGACCTCGGCGGCCGGGACCGCGGGGGCGGCGGGGGTGATGTCGCGGGCGATCACGTAGGCGATCTCGAACTCGATCGTCACCGCTCCGGTATGCGGCATCCGGAGTTCGGCCTCGTCGCCGTGGAGCCGGTTCCGCAGCACCCGCCCGGCGATGGAGCGACCGACCCCCGAGCCGCGCTTGCCCCTGTGGCTGCCGATGGCGAGTTTCCACCCGGCGGTTTCGGCGCCCAGCGCCGCCACCAGCAGATCCTGAACATCGTAGCCCTCGGCCATCGTCCGCGGGCGCACGGCCTCGGGCAGTTCCGCGAACTGCCGCCCCTCGCGGGAGGCCGCCAGCAGGATGTCCGCGGCGGGCTGGGGATCGAAGGCTTCGGGCATCGCTTCGGACATGGCGCACCTCTTCGCAGAGTCGGGAAGGGCCCAGGCTCTAGCGGATTTTTCGCGGCCGCGAAGGCATGATTCCTTCGTCCTGGTCCCAAACCGAACGCGAATCCCCGCCTCGAATGGCGCTGCTCCGATCCGCCGTGTCTGGGCAAGCGAGCGACGGCGATCTCAAGACGCTGGGGAGCCTTGCAATCTGTGCGCAGCACCGGCTTAACTGTGCAGCCATTCGCAAGGTCCGATATCAAGGCAGAACAGCTTCCTAATTATCAAATGATAATTGAAATTTACCGAGATAGATTTTACTTTTTATTCGCGTTAGGCTCGATTCTGAGTTTGATGACGCGTGTGCGTAAGGCAATTCCCTTGGAAATGCTTGTCTTGAATTGAATTTGGGGCATCAAGGTCTGTGAGATGTCGGTCGTCAATTTTGTAAAAGACAAGCCGCGTATCTTGCTGCTGCTCGTCGCCGTTCAGGCTATGTCTCTGGCCCTTCTGATCGCCGCCACCCTATTCGTCGTCAACAAGCTTGGCGGAGCATCGTATCTACTCTTCAAGATCAGGTACGGCAGCGACGTGTCGGGATGGAGCCAGGGACGGCGGGAGATGCTGGAAGCCGTCGACGTCCACGATCCGGAGGCCATCATCTTCATCGGCGATTCCATCACGCATCAAGCGGAGTGGAGCGAGTTGCTGCGCGATCCCCACATCAAGAATCGGGGTGTCGACGGCGAAACGACCGACCAGGTCCTTAGCCGGCTGGATGGCCTCAAGAAGATCCAGCCGCGAACGGTGATTCTCATGGTCGGGATCAACGATCTGGCGTCGCGAAAGCCGGAGGAGGTCTTTGCCAATATCGCGCTGATCGTCAAGCGGATTCTGGCACACAGCCCTTCCAGCAAAATCGTCATCCAATCTGTCCTGCCAGTCAACAATCAGGTCAAGTTTCAGTATCGCAGCAACGATGATGTCAGAAAGCTAAATTCCTTTCTGGTCGATTACAGCAGGCAGAACCAATTCCAGTTTGTCGACGTCCATCAAGCCTTAGTGGATCAGGGCGGAAATCTGGACAAGGCCTATACATTCGACGGTATTCATCTCAACGGCGCCGGGTATCAGCGCTGGGTCGATCTGCTGCGAAGCATCCGATAGTCGTTCCTGCATCGCGTCGACCGGAGGGCTGCGCCAGCCGGGGTGGCCCGATCTCTTCGATCGGGCGGAGACCGGGTCAGGGCGCATCGTCCCGCGCCGGCTCTGCGCGCAGGAAGTCGAAGTCGCAGCCCTCGTCCGCCTGCAGCACCGTCTCGTAGAACAGGCGCGCGTAGCCACGCCTCGCCCAGTCCGGTCTCCGGGCCGGGCCGAGGGCGGCGCGGCGGGCCTCGAGCTCCGCGCCGTCCACGAGCACATCGATGCGCCGGCCAGCGGTGTCGAGGCGGATGCGGTCGCCGGTGCGGACGAGGCCGAGGGGGCCGCCGACGGCCGATTCCGGCGTGATGTGGAGGACGATGGTGCCGAAGGCCGTGCCGCTCATGCGGGCGTCCGAGATGCGCACCATGTCCTTGATCCCGCGCGCCAGGATCTTCTTCGGGATCGGCAGGTAGCCCGCCTCCGGCATGCCGGGCGCGCCCTTCGGGCCGCCGTTCTGGAGGACGAGGACGTCGTCCGGCCCGACGTCGAGGTCGGGGTCGTCGATCCGCGCGGTCATGTCGGCGATGGAGGTGAACACCACCGCCCGGCCGGTGTGCTGGAGCAGTCCCGGACTCGCGGCACTGTGCTTGATCAGGGCGCCGCGCGGGGCGAGATTGCCGCGCAGGACCGCCATGGCTCCCAGGGGCTTGATCGGGTCGTCGACGGAGCGGATCACGCTCTGGCCCGGCACGTCCTCGGCGGCCGCCACGACGTCGCGGAGCGTCCCGCCCGCCACCGTCAGGGCGTCGAGGTCGATCAGTGATCCCAGGTTCCGGAGTAGGACCGGTATGCCGCCGGCATGGTGGAAGTGTTCCATGTAGTGCTGGCCCGAGGGCTTCAGGTCGACGAGCACCGGTACCCCGCGCCCGATGGCGTCGAAGGCCTCGAGGTCGATGCCGTGCGGCGTCCGATTCGCGATGGCGGTGAGGTGGATCAGGCCGTTGGTGGAGCCGCCGATCGCCTGGAGCACCACCTGCGCGTTGCGAAAAGCGGTGGTCGTGAGGAGTTCGCTGGGCCGGGGTCCGCCCGACACCGCCATCTCGGCGGCGCGGCGCCCGCTGAGTTCCGCGATGCGGATGCGCTCGGCATGCGGCGCCGGCACGGTGGCGCTCATGGGCAGGGCGAGGCCCAGCGCTTCCGTCACGCAGGCCATGGTGCTCGCCGTGCCCATCACCATGCAGGTGCCGACGGACGGGGCGAGCCGGCTGTTGACGGCCTCGATCTCGGCCTCATCGATCGCGCCGGCCCGGTGCGCGCTCCAGAGCCGGCGGCAATCCGTGCAGGCGCCGAGCACCTCGCCCTTGTGGTGGCCCACCACCATGGGGCCGACGGGGATGACCACGGTGGGCAGGTCGACGCTCGCCGCCGCCATGATCTGCGCCGGCAGGGTCTTGTCGCAGCCGCCGATGACGATGACGGCGTCCATCGGCTGGGCCCGCAGCATCTCCTCGGTGTCCATCGCCATGAGGTTGCGCAGGAACATCGAGGTCGGGTGCGCGAAGCTCTCGTGGATCGAGATCGTCGGGAACACCATGGGCAGGCCGCCGGCCAGCATCACCCCACGCTTGGCCGCCTCGATCAGGGCCGGGGCGTTGCCGTGGCAGGGATTGTAGTCGCTGGCCGTGTTGGTGATGCCCACGATGGGCCGGTCGAGGGCGTCGTCCGAGTAGCCCGCGGCCTTGATGAAGGCCTTGCGCAGGAACAGGGAGAAGCCGGCGTCGCCGTAGCTGGTGAGGCCCTTGCGCAGACCCTTGCTCATGCTCGTGTCCCGTTGGGTTCTAGGATGCCACGCGGGCGCGCGGGTCGACGCGGGCGATGCGCGACAGGAGGTAGTCGACTTCCCGCTTACCCTGCGCCGACAGGGCGGCAGCGGGCTTGCGCTGGGCGTCCGAGGCGAAGATCCCGCGCTTCTGGAAGACGTATTTGCGCACGGCCAGCCCCAGCGGCCCTTGCTGCTGCTCGTATCGCAGATACGGCAGGTGCGCGTCGAAGAGGTCGTGCGCCGCGTCGCGCTCGCCGGCCCGCGACAGGCGCACGACGTCGACGAGCATCTCCGGAAAGGCGTAGCCGGTATTGGCTCCGTCCGCGCCGCGCTCCATCTCGAAATCGAGGAACAGGCCACCATTGCCGGTGAGGATCGCGATGTGGCGCATCGAGCCGTCCTGCTCGAAGCCGCGCAGGGCGGTGATCTTGTCGAGGCCCGGCCAGTCCTCGTGCTTGAGCATGACGCAGGACGGGTTCTCGGTGACGATCCGGCGGATGACGGCGGGCGTCATCACCACCGAGAAGGTCAGCGGATAATCCTGGATCACGAAGGGGACGTCGGAACCGATCGCCTCAGCGGCGTTGCGGTAATATGCCACCACCTGATCGTCGGTGCGCAGGGTGTTGGGCGGCCCGATCATGACGCCGGCGGCGCCGAGTTCCATCACCTCGCGGGCGAGCGAGCGCATGGCGGCGAAGCCCGGGGCCGACACGCCGACGAGGACCGGCACGTCCACGCGCCCGATGACCCGCCGGGCGATGGCGACCGCCTCGGCATGGTCGAGTTTCGGGGCCTCGCCGAGCTGGCCCAGGATGGTGAGGCCGTCGATGCCCGCGCCGAGGAAGAACTCGGACATCCGGTCCAGGGAGGTTTCGTCGACCCGGCCGTCGGGATGGAACGGCGTCGGGGCGATCGGAATCACGCCCTTGATCGCGCTGGTGAGTGCCATGGTGTCCTCCATCGAAAAGCCTGTTCGCCCCGCGACCGCGCCGCTCCGGGGCCTCGCGCGCGTCAGACGATCGGGATCATCCCGCCATCGACGACGGCGCCCTCGGCCGCCAGGGCCGTGGCGATGGCGCGCCCGAGGCTTCCGGCCCCGAGGACGAGCGCCGTCCTGCCGCGCAATCCGAGATCCATCGGCCTTGTCCTCCGCGTTGATCGCTCCCGACGGGCGGTCGAGGCGTGTTCCGGGGGCGGTACGCTCCTCCCTCCGGCGGAAGGCCGTTCTACAGGCTCGCGGAGGCGACGATAAGCGGGGGCGGCGACGTTCTCCCGGCCCGGGCGAAAAACCCGCCGGGGCGGGGCCGAACGCCGGTGCGAGCCGGTGACTCGGACCGGATGGGCGTCGGCGTCGATCGGGCGCCGGTCGTGGCCGAGCCAGGCTTGGATCATGCGGGCGAACCGACCGTGATCAGTCCGTCCGCCGAAGGGCCTCCGGATTGACGAGGTTCGGCGGCTCGGCGCCGCGCAGGATGCACAGCATCGCCTCGGCGGCCCCGAGGCCCATCACCCGCAGACTCTCGGCGCTGGTGCCGGCGACGTGCGGGGTCAGGAGCATGTTCGGGCAGGCGAAGTAGGGATGGTCCGCTGGCAGCGGCTGCGTCGCGAACACGTCGAGGGCCGCACCCCCGATCGCCCCCGCCCGCAGGGCCGTCGCGAGGGCCTCGTCCTGCACGATGGGGCCGCGCGCCACGTTGATCAGCACGGCGTCGGGCCGCATCCGACCGATCAGCCCGGCATCGACGAGGCCGCGGGTCTCGGGCGTCAGCGGGCAGGCGACGACGACGGCGTCGCTTCCGGAAAACAGGGTCTCGCGGTCCACCGGCTCGATCAGGCCGCCGGCGGTGCCGCCGCTGCGGGAATGGCCGAGCACCCGCATGCCGAAGCCGTGGCGGGCGATGGCGGCGACGCGGCGGCCGATCTCGCCGGTTCCGAGGATGCCGATCGTCGTCCCGCCGATCTCGCCGAGGTCGCTCGCCAGGGACTTCGCCGGGAGCCAGCCGCTCTCGCGCAGGGTCCGGTCCAGGGAACCGAGCCGCCGGCGCAGGTGAAGCAGGGCCGAAAAGACGTACTCGGCCACCGCCTGCGTGTTGCTGCCCGGCAGGTTGGCCACCGGGATGCCGCGGGCGGTCGCCGCCTCCAGGGGCACGAAGTCGAGCCCGACGCCGTGGCGGACGATGCCGCGCAGGTGCGGCGCGTGGTCGAGGATGTCGTCGGGCAGCTGCGCCCGCACGATCAGGCCCGCCGCCTCGGCCGCCAGGGTCCGCAGGGTCTCGGGGCGGGTGTCCGCGGCGGTGACCACCCGGGCCGCGCTTGAGAGCAGGGCGACGGCTTCCGGGTGGATGGGGTTGGTGAGGACCACCAGGGGGCCGAGGTCGGGCGATCGGTCGGGCCGGGATGCGCTCACGCTCTGTCTACCTTCGAAAATCGGGGTGGATCGGGGATCGGCCGGCGTGCGGAGGGCTCAGGACCCCTCGACCGCCACTTCCGTTCGAGCCTTGAGGATCTCGATGAGGGCGCGGTCGCGGCGCTCGGCCAGGGTCTGGAGCGAGCGGCCGGCGGCCTCCGCCTCGACCCCGGCCACGATCCGGTCCTTCACGTCCTCGGTCAGCTCCGGGGTCCCGAGGCTGGCCCAGCGCCGGACCTGGCTGGGGCCGAGATGGTCGAGATAGTGCCGAATACCGCCCTCCCCGCCACCGAGATGATAGGTCATGTGCGGGCCCATCGCGGCCCAGCGCAGGCCGGGGCCATTGCACAGGGCGGCGTCGATGTCGGCGACGCTCGCCACCCCTTCGGCCACGAGGTTTACGGCCTCCCGGTACAGGGCCGAGGCGAGGCGGTTGGCGATGTGGCCCGGCATCTCGCGGTTGAGCACCACCGGTCGGCGCCCGAGCCGGGCGTAGAAGGCGGCGGCCCGCGCCGCCGTGTCGGCGTCGCCGGCCACGATCTCCACCAGGGGTACGAGGTGGGGCGGGTGGAACGGGTGCGCCACCAGGATCCGCTCGGGCCGGTCGCAATCGACGACCAGGGCGCTGCGCAGCATCGCCGAGGTGCTCGACGCGACGAGGATCGCGGGAGGCAGCAGGCGATCGACCTCGGCCAGCAGCGCGCGCTTGACCGCCTCGTTCTCCGGCGCGTTCTCCTGCACGAAGCCGGTGCCGGCGAGCGCATCCTCCAGGCGGTCGTGGAAGCGGAGCGACCCCTGCCCGCTCAGGCCGAGCGTGGCCAGTTGCGCCCGCGCCGCCTCGATCGCTCGGGCGGCGCCCGCCTCGAACCCAGGTGCCGAATCGCAGGCCGCCACGTCGAGCCCGTGGGCGAGGAACAGGGCCGCCCAGCTGGCGCCCAGGGTGCCGCAGCCCAGCACGGTGACCCGTTGAATTTCATCCGTTTCAATGGCTGTCAAAACTCTCTCCCCGGCGGGTTTACTTTCGAATCCAGAATACGCTTATTCAACCGCGTACCGACCGTTTTCGCGTCGGACGAAGTGGGCGACACGACCCGCGACCGGAGGACACCGATGTTCAAGCGCCACGCGACCACGCGCGCCGCCCTGCTCGTTCTCGCGACCCTGGGAGCCCTCGGCAGCGCCCGGGCCGAGGACGTGGTGCGCCTCGGCAACCTGAAATTCGCCCATTACGGCGCCATCTCCTACATGAAGGAGATCGCCCCGAAATTCGGCCTGAAGATCGACGAGAAGGTCTTCGCCAAGGGCGCCGACATCTACCCCGCCATGGCGGTGGATCAGATCGACATCTCCGCCTCCGGCGCCGACGGCGCGGTGGCCGCGCGCGGCAACGGCGTGAAGCTCTACGTCGTGGCGGGCTTCGCCAATGGCGGCGTGCGCATCCTGCGCCGGCCCGACCTCGACAGCGTCAAGACCCTGAAGGACGTGAAGGGCCTCAAGGTCGCCACGGTCCGCGGCGGCACCCAGGACCTGATGCTGCTGGCCGAACTCGACAAGCACGGGATGACCTGGTCCGAGCGGGCCGGGAAGGACGTGCAGCTGATCTACTTCAACAACTACGCCGACCTGAATCAGGCCCTGTCGCAGAAATACGTCGACGTGATCTGCCAAAGCGAGCCGCAATCGACCCAGGCCATCAGCGCCGGCTACGCCACCGAGGTGGTCAAGCCCTACGATACCCCCATCGGAGTGCCGGTGCGCCCCCTGGTGATGACCGAGAAGATGTACAACGAGCGTCCCGAGGTCGCCGCCAAGGTGCTCAAGCTGTTCGTGGCCGCCACCAAGGCCTTCATCGACGACCCGGCGCTCGCCGAGAAGTACGTCCGCGAGACCGTGTTCAAGGGCCAGCTCTCGAGCCAGGATTTTCGCGACGGCATGGCCAACGCCAAGTACACCTACGACGTGCCGGCCGGACACATGCAGACCACGACCGACTACATGATGAAGTATGGTCTGGGTAAGATGGTGAACCCGCCGAAATCCGATGCCGAATGGGTGAAGACAGACCTGCTCGAAAAGGCCAAGGCCGAACTCAAGACGAACTGAGCGCCAGCATGAACCGGCTTCGCGGCGCCATCGTCCCCCTGGTCCTGCTCGTGCTGTGGGAGATCCTCAGCCGGGTGGGGGTGTTCTCCCCCATTGTGTTGCCGCCGCCGAGCGCGGTGGCGATGAAGTGGTATTCCGGCCTCCTGCCCGGCCTGCCCTACGACCCGGCCACCGAGAGCTACTGGCACTGGATGTTCTCCGGAGAAATGCCGCACGACGCCGTGGCGAGCCTCACCCGCGTGATCATGGGCTTCTGCGTCGGCGCCGGCCTCGCGGTGCCGGTGGGCCTCCTCCTCGGCACCAGCGACCGGCTCTACGCGCTGTTCAACCCCCTGCTCCAGATCCTGCGGCCGATCCCGCCCATCGCCTACATCCCGCTCGCCATCGTCTGGTTCGGCCTCGGCAACCCGCCGGCCCTGTTCCTGATCGCGCTGGGCACCTTCTTCCCCGTCCTGGTCAACACCATCGCGGGGGTACGGCAGGTGGATTCGATCTACATCCGGGCGGCCCGCAACCTCGGGGCCAATTCCTGGACCATGTTCCGTCGGGTGATCCTGCCCGCGGCGAGCCCCTTCGTGCTCGCCGGCATGCGGATCGGCATCGGAACCGCCTTCATCGTGGTGATCGTGGCCGAGATGATCGCGGTCTCCGACGGACTCGGCTACCGCATCCTGGAGGCCCGCGAATACATGTGGTCCGACAAGATCATCGGCGGCATGCTCACCATCGGCATCCTCGGCCTCATCATCGACGGGGCGATGTCGCGCCTCAACGACCACCTCCTGCGCTGGCATCGCGGCCTTGAACGCTGAACCGGGACGCCTCACCATGTCGGCGCAGATCGAGATCGCCCAGGCCAGCAAGGTCTTCGGGACGGGGGCCGGCGCCGTGCCGGCGCTGGACGACATCTCCGCGACGGTCCCGGAGGGGCAGTTCCTCTGCCTGCTCGGCCCGTCCGGCTGCGGCAAGTCCACCCTGCTCAACGCCATCGCGGGCTTCACACCGCTGAGCCAAGGGCGGATCACCATGGGGGGGTGCCCCGTCACCGAGCCGGGGCCGGACCGGGGCATGGTCTTCCAGGAATACGCCCTGTTTCCCTGGATGAACGTGGAGGACAACGTCCGCTTCGGCCTCGACATCCGGGGCGTGCCCCGCGCCGACGCCACGGTGACGGTCGACCGCATCGTGGCGACCCTGGGCCTGTCGGATTTCCGGAAGCGCTATCCGAAGGACCTCTCCGGCGGCATGCGGCAGCGCGTGGCCATCGCCCGCATCCTGGCCCTCGACCCGCCGGTGATGCTGATGGACGAGCCCTTCGGAGCCCTCGACGCCCTGACCCGGCGCACCCTGCAGGACGAGCTTCTCCGGATCTGGGCCGAGTACCGCAAGACGGTGATCTTCGTGACCCACTCCATCGAGGAGGCGATCTACCTCGCCGACCGCATCCTGGTGATGACCTACCGGCCGGGGCGCATCAAGCGCGACATCACGGTGGAGATCCCGCGCCCGCGCGACACCGCTTCGGGCGAGTTCAACGCCCTGAAGCGGGAGCTCGCCGGGCTGGTGATGGCCGAGCAGCAGCGCTTCACCAGCGCGGAGCTGCATGGCACGGCGGTGGATTGAGGGGGCGTTGCCTTCGGGACGTCGGGGGGGGGCGGAGGTTCCGGGCGATCGGTTCGCCCTCCGGGGATTGCCATCCGGAGACAAGAACGCCCGCAGGCCGGTGGGCCGCGGGCGCCGAAGGTTGTTGCAAATCACCCGAGGACCAGCACGGGCAGCGCGAAGAAGAAAGCGGTTCTCGCGGCGGCTGGCAAGAAGAAAAACGGAGCCTGATCGGCGACCCTTGTTCAGAACCGGCCCGGTCGCAGCCCCTCGGACAACCGAAGCGCTTCGAGGACGGCCTTGCCGATGCGGTCCGCCTCGTCTTCGCCCGCGGCATTGGCCAGCACGACGGCCACGGGCCGCGGTACCGACAAGGCCTGCGCACCGACCGTGACCTGAAGCTCGTCGCCGTGCGGCGCCTCGATGCGGCGCAGGCCGACACGCAGGCCGGCGGCATCTCCGAAGACGCGCTCCAGGCCCGCCAGGGCCTCCCGGCTGGTGCCGAAATCGCCCGTGATGACGTCAGCCATGCGTTCTCCTCCATCGGGTCGGCGGGGCGGATGCGCGAGCCCGGTCGCCTCCGGACTCAGCGAAGGGGCGCAGGGCGATCAGGAGGTTGACCATTCCCGCCTGACCTCCTCCGCCGACCGGTCGAGCCGCACGGTGTTGCCCTCGACGGACTGGACGAAATCCACCGGGATGAAGTGGTGGAGGCCGCCCGCGTCCGGATCCCTCTTCGTCAGCTTGATCTCGCCCTTGTCGACGTGATCGACCGTGCCGACATGCGCACCGTCCGAACCGACGACGTCGGCATGTTCCTTGATCTGCGAGACATCGACCATCGGCGTCACTCCCTGTCGCAAGGTCAACGGGAGCGGCGTGGCGGTGTTCCAGGTCCGGGACGAGGCTGCGTCAGACATCGGCACCGGTCGGGGCCTCTCCGTCGCGCCGCGCTGCGCGGGCCATGTTGATGAGTTCGCGGGCCGTGAGCCCGCGCGCCGGGACCTCGGATGCCTCAGGCCGCGCCATGGCGCGCCGGACCGTAGCCAGAACCGGCCGGCCGAGGGCGAGCCCGCTGGACCGTAGCGTGGCGTCCTGGCTCCGCCAGAGACGGCGCAGGCGCATCGCCCGGGAGTCGCTCGCCCGGGTGCGCCCCACCAGCCTGTCGATCTCTGCCGTCATTCGTCCTCGCCCCGTCCTCGTCGGCGGCGAATAGCAAAGCTTGATCGCCGGCGACATTCTTGAAGTGGCGGGCATCTGCTCTACCGGGCCTATTCGTCCGGCGATGCGATCAGGTCGTCTGGCGTGACGCCGAGCGCCCAGGTCAGCCGGCCGAAGGCCGCGAGGTCGACGGCCTCGCCTTCGCCCCGCTCCACGGCCTGAATCGTCGAGATCTCGGCGAGGTGGGCGAGGTTCTCGACGGGCAGGCCGAGACGCAGGCGGGCGGCGCGCAGGTTCCGGGCGAGTTTCATCAGGAGGGCGCGCGTTTCGGCGGACCGATCGGACATGTCCAGCATAGGGCGTACGGCACCGATCTGCGGTCAGGCCCTTCGGCGTCTGGCGCTTGGCCGAGCACGCGTCCGGCCCGCGCGCCTTCATCGATCCTTTACCATGATGCGTCATGGTCCGATCAAGCCGGTGGCGGCCTCGCGGCGCCTGACCGGCGACGGCCATGCTGCCGGATCGGGTGACGCCGGATGTACGCGCACCTGATCCCGGCGGCATGCCCGTCGGCCGTCCGCGCCGACGCCGAGACATGCTCGCGAAACCCTCTCCCCCGGTCCTGCGTTGATATCGGTCACCCGGGCAGGATCTCGTCTCTAGGCTCCTCACGCGGACCTGAGCGGCCTGTCTCAAACCGACGCATCGGACGGTCCGGCATGTCTCTCCTCTTTGCTCTCGCCCTCATCGGCATCCCCATGGCGCTCGCGGCGATGGAGCTGGTTCGCATGCGCGCCTCCCGCCCTCTCTAGGACGGGCAGGCCGGGTCCTCGGCGGGACCAAGTCGCCGCCGGGATGGATCCGCCAGGGCTGGCCCCATCCGCGGTCGAGTGGGAAAGCGCGGAGCGGGGCCACGCCGACAGCGCTCCGACTTTGGCCTACGCCCAGGGTGGCGGCATCCACCCACGACAGGTTCCGCACCCCGGTTCCCTCCCGTTGCGGTTCGTCCTGCATCGGACCGGTCCGACGGGCGACTAGCCGCCGTCACAGTCGCTTCCGTCCCAGGGTCAGCGGTCGTGCCGCAGTGGGAGGCGTCGCCCTCGATCATTGCGGGTTGGCAAGGCGACCTGATCGTCGGCAGACCAACTGTCCTTCGAGGTCGGCGTCCTGACGGAAGCCGATACGGGCAATCGGCCTGTTCCGCTCCGGCCCCCTCCCTTTCCGACGAACGTTCCGCGCGAGCGGATCAGCGCATCAGTCGGTCTTGGATGAAGCGGTCCCTACGACGCTTGGAGACGTAGGACCGGGCCGCGTAGCCCAACGCGAAGCCCAGCGCGACCATCACCAGGACGGCGAGAAACTGGACCAGGAACGAGATCAGGACTCCGAGCGCGACGCCCACGGCGAGGAACGCGTAGCCGGTCCCGCGCGTGCGTGGCTTGCTCATCTCCACGGCGGCGGCCAGACGGACGACCTGAACGTTCCGCCGGATCGCGCCGCGGAGGGACTCGAACTTGGCGCCGAAGGCGTGGGAGGCGTGCATCGAGGGGCGCTCTACGTGAAGGCGGGTCGTGAGTCGGCTGCAGGCCAGCATATCGTGATCGCGCCGGCCTGGTGAAGTCCGGCTTCGGACACGTCCGGCCGCTTCGGCGCGCGGCCGGGACGCCGGGCGATCCTTGGGCCGGGCGTGCGGATCCGCTCAGAACGCGTTGGTACGGCGGGTGATTTCGGCGAGGACGGTGCGTACGAGGATCTGGATGTCGAGGCGCAGGCTCTGGTTCTCGATGTACCAGAGGTCGAGGGCGGCGCGGCGCTGCATGTCGGCCAGGGTGGGGGTGGGCCCGCGCGAGCCGTTGATCTGGGCCCAGCCGGTGATGCCGGGCTTGACGGCGAAGCGCTGGCGGTAGGTCGGGATCTCGGCGCCGTAATAGAGGTCGTGGGCCAGGGCATGGGGGCGGGGACCGACCAGGGCCATGTCGCCCTGGAGGACGTTGAGGAGTTGGGGCAGCTCGTCGATGCTGGTCCGGCGCAGGAGGGCGCCGACGCGGGTCACGCGGGCATCGCCGCGGGTGGCCTGGTGCACGACCGCCCCGTCGTCCAGCACGCGCATGGTGCGGAACTTGTAGATCTGGAAGGCGCGCCCGTCCTTGCCGGTTCGGGTCTGGCGGAACAGGACGGGGCCGCGGCTGTCGAGGCGCACCAGCAGGGCGACGAGGACCAGCAGGGGGGCCAGGAGGACCAGGGCGAGGGCGGCCAGGACGGGATCGAGGGCGGGTCGCAGGGCCGCCAGGTTCGGGCGCGGCCGGGCCAGGCCGACGGTCTCCGAGGCGACGGCGACGCTCGTGCGGGC
>NZ_JBKEZQ010000031.1:0-38552 GCF_053345175.1 Methylobacterium sp. M6A4_1b | reverse complement strand
TAGTAGGAGCCGAACTTGTAGTTCAGGCCGGCGCGGACGACGGCGAACTCGGTGCCGCTGTTGCGGTTGGTGAAGCCGGGCTGACGGTAGAGAACGTTGTTGGTGTCGTAAGCGTAGACGCCAGCGTTGCGGTTGTTGTTCTCGAGGTTCACGTACAGGCCTTCGACCTTGAGCGTGACGGCCGAGGACTTGAAGAAGTTCAGGAACGAGTCGGTCGGCAGGGCGTACTCGATACCGCCGCCAGCGGCCCAGCCAGTGCGGAAGTCGTCGTTGCCGCGGAAGCCGCCGAAGGAGCGCTCATTGCTGCCAGCGCCGTAGGCGAAGCCACCGGTGCCGTACACGAGGGTGCGGTCGAAGGCATAGCCAAGGCGGCCGCGCACGGTGCCGAAGTAGTCGAGGCTGGCGGTGCCGCGCGGATCGACGAAGGTGACGCCAGGGGTGGCTGCAAAGGTGCCGGGACCGACGAGAGCGTTGTTCCGGCTACGGCCGAAATCGACGTACTGAGCGTCGGCCTCAACACCGATCACGACACCCGAGCCCGGGGTGAACTGATAGTTGTAGCCGATCTGGCCACCACCCGTGAAACCCTCGTTCGAGTTGTTGGAGTAGACGATCTGAGCGCCTGCGATGCTCGGCTGCACAAGGTTCGGAAAGACATTGTTGTAGACGTTGGTCTGGCGATTCGAGGCGTCGAAGCCGTAGCCGGCGTTGAAACCAGCGTAGAAGCCGGTCCAGGTGAACACCGGCACCGGCACGAACACCGGGGGAGCCGCGCGGCGCGGAAGATCGGCGGCCGAAGCGACGGCAGTCAGGCCGGCGAGCACGGTGGAGGCGAGAAGCAGTCTTTTCATGGGTTTAACCTGGTCCTGGTTGGCGAGAGCCGGCGCGCTTGTAGTCCCTGGCCGACGCGAGGTCTGTCGCTTTCCTGCAACAAGGCCACCTATTAGGACCTCAGATGTCAAAGAAGGGTAAAGGTTAGCGATCGGTCATTTCGAGCTTTGTGCGTCGGTGCCATCACGCACATCCTCGGGGGACAAGTGATCCCGCCATTGGGCCTCGCTTGTTGAAATCAAGACCCGTCGCAAGACTTTCTTCAGATCCGAATTGCCCGCAGGATCGTGCCGGATTGCGGGTCGATCTCACGTTTTATTGCCGTCTGGCGCGGGGCTGCGCTATCGCGAAGCGCCCTCGGCGCAAGTCCTCCTTAACCATGACGGGCGAGACTTCGGGGCGCGCGGGCAGGGTCCGCGCCGCCAGACGGACGACCGCGCCCATGCTCCTGCCCCGCCCCCCTCTCGACCTGCCCGTGGACGCGCTCGCCCGCGAGGCGAGGACGGAGTTCGGGCGCGGGGCGGCGGAGCCGCCGCGAACGGCGACCCTGCTGCCCTGGGCGATCAAGGTCGGCCTGGTCGTCGCGGTGTGCGCCTTCGGCGCCACCCAGTACCTGTCCCGCGCCGTGGAGCGCGGCCCGGATCGCCAGCGCGAGGCGCGGATCCCGGTCGCCGATCCCGAGACCACGGGCGCCATCGGCCCCGCGGCGTCCCGCACGCGCCTCGATCCCTGCACGGCGCTCGACCTCAGGCGCTGAGCATGCGCGCCGCGGAGGGCGCCGCCCGCCCCGTGCGCCTCGAGGACTCGTCCGCGCTGCCGGCCCCGAGGTCCGGGGTCTCAGGCGGCCCGGGCGGGCGCGGCGAGACCGCCGAAGCGGCGGGTCCGGCCCGAGAAGGCCCGGAGCGCGGCGGCGAGGTCCTCCGGACCGAAATCGGGCCAGTGCGTGGGCGTGAAGTGCAACTCGGCATAGGCGCTCTCCCACAACAGGAAGTCCGAGAGGCGCTGCTCGCCGCTGGTGCGGATCACAAGGTCGACGTCCGGGATCGGCTCGCCGCTGACCGCCCGCCCGAAGGCGGCGGCCGATGGCGTGCCGGGTTCCACCGACGTGCCCGCCAGCGCGCCCGCCGCCGCCAGGATCGCGGCGCGGCCGGAATAGTCGATCGCGATGCGCAGGTGCAGGCCGTTTCCGGCCGAAGTCAGGTGCTCCGCCCGGCCCATGGCCTCGGCGAGACCCGCGGGCAGGCGATCCCGCCGGCCGATCACGCTGAGGCGTATCCCCGCCCGCGCCAGGTGCGCGGCCTCGGTCTGGAGGTAGTGGCGCAGCAATTCCATCATGCCGGTGACCTCGTCCGGCGGCCGGCGCCAGTTGTCGCTGGAGAAGGCGTAGAGCGTCAGGGTGCCGATGCCGGCCCCGGCCGCCGCCGCGACGACCCGCCGGGTCGCCGCGACACCGGCCCTGTGGCCCGCCACCCGCGGCGATCCGCGCTCGGTCGCCCAGCGGCCGTTGCCGTCCATGATGATGCCCACATGCAGTCGGTCCTGCAGAGTGCTTTGCATTGTAAAGTTTCCTGGCAAATGGAGGATGGATCTTGGGCGTCGGAGAGTGGCGAAGCCTGCGGACGGATCAGGCCGGCTGCGGCCGGCCCGCGGCTTCGGGGGCGCGCTCGGCCGCCTCGGCGGCGTCGCGCACCACGCGCTCCAGCACCGCGAGATAGTCGAGGAAACGGCTGCGCCCGGCGGCGGTCAGGCCGCAGGTGGTCTGGGGCCGGTTGCCGTCGTAGCCCTTGCGGATCTCGACGAGGCCGGCCTCCTGCAGAACCTGGAGGTGGCGGCTGAGATTGCCGTCGGTGAGCCCGCAGAGCTGCTTGAGGTCGCCGAAGGCGAGGCCCTTGGGATGGGCGATCAGGGAGGTGAGGAGGCCGAGGCGGGCCTTCTCGTGGATGACCCGGTCCAGCCCCTCATAGGCGAAGGGAGCCGCCTCAGCCCGCGACATCGGTGGCCTCCGTGCTCTGGCGGACGACGAGCGCCATCAGCCCCTGCCCGACGGCGAAGGGCAGCCCCATCGCCCAGGGCGACAGGGCATGGCTCTCGGCCGTCAGCACCAGCACCGCGAGGCCGGCCACGAGGTACCAGGCGCCCACCAGGGCGACCGCCCGCGGCATGACCCGGGCGCCGGCGAAGATCCCCAGGCTCACCAGCACCTGCCACAGGCCGGGCAGCATCCACAGGGTCTCGGGCGAGACCCGCGCCAGCACCAGGGCGAGGAGCGCGCCGACGGCACCGGCCGGCAGGAACTGCTCCACCGCGTCCCGGATCATCGCGTCGGCGAAGCCGCCGCTGTGCCGGCGCGAGCGGGCCCACATCTCCCACCCGATCAGGCCGAGGGCGCCGAAGGCGGTGGCGATCCAGCCGCCGAAATAGAGCAGCGGCGACGCCGACGGATCGTCGAGGAGGAGGGTCTGTGCCGTGGCGGTGGCGAGCGCCAGTCCCGCGGTGGCCGCGAAGGCCGCCGACCCATACCCCCGGAAGGCGCTGCCGCGGCCCAGCTGCGTGCGGATGGCGAAGATGTCGGCCAGGGCCTTGTCCAGATGGGCCTTGTCGAGATCCGTCATGGGGCATGCCTCGCTCTGCATCGCAAAGTATATTGATCCGCAAAGCGGATGCAAGCGAGTTCTTTGTATCGCAAAGAGAAGAGTGTCAGGTGCGGGCCAGGAGGCGCGCGAGCGCCGGCGACAGGCCGAGACTCGCCAGCGGCGGAGCTTCCTGCGCCGGGCGCCCTCCCCCAGCCGCGGCGGCCAGCACCGCGCGGGTGCCGGCCTCGACCGAGCACAGCACCGGGGCCGGCACGGCGGGCTGGATCCGCGCCGCGAGCCCGGCCAGGGCCGCGCCGCCGAGGATCACCGCCTCGGCGCCATCCTCCCGGACGCAGGCGTCGCAGGCCGCCGCCAGGAGGCCGAGGGCCGCCTCCGGGTCGGCGGCGATCTCGGCCCCCGTGGGCGCGACGGTGCGCACGCCGGTCAGGCGCCCGCCGAGGCCGAGGCCGGCCACGAACTCCGTCAGCATCGGCCCCCACAGGACGCCGCCCGTGACGATGGCGAAGGGCCGGGCGCCCGCGCTCGCGGCCCGGCAGGCGGCCTCCGCCATCCCGACCACCGGGACCGGGGAGACCTCGCGCAGGGCGGCGAGGCCGGGATCGCCGAAGCAGGCGAGGTAGACGGCGTCGCAGCCGTCCCCGTGTTCGGCGAAGGCGTCGAGGGCGGCGTGCCCGGCGATCGCGGCCGCCGCGCGGCTGGAGATGTAGCGGGCCCCGAACCGCCCGGTGGCGGGCACCAGGGCGACGCCGTCCCCGGCGATGGCCCGGACATGGGCGGCCACGAGTTCGGTGACGGAGGCGGTGGTGTTCGGGTTGATGAGCAGGATGCGCAAGGCGGTCCTCGGTCCAGGGCGGGGATCGCGACCGCCGAGGCAAGGGGCTGGCCAATCGGGCTGGCCAATGGGGCCGGCCAAAGGATCCGGGTCGTGGTGCGCGGGCGACACGGGCCTGCGGATAAGCCGTCCTGCCCGGGTTCCCCTCGATTGACAAGGCCGTGCAAGGCCCTAAGTGTCCCCGCAACGTGCGTGCGCGGCGGGTTGGTGTATCGAAGCCGCCCCTGATGCCAGCCGTCGCCGTGTCGATGTCCTCCGCGCCGGTTGGTCCATTCCCGCGCGCAACGGTTCTCATAGAATATGTCTTTTGCCGACCTCGGATTGAGCGACAAGGTCCTCCAGGCCGTCACGGCGGCCGGTTATTCCGAGCCCACGCCGATCCAGGCCCAGGCCATCCCTCACGTGCTCGCGCGCCGCGACGTCCTCGGCATCGCCCAGACCGGCACCGGCAAGACGGCGGCCTTCACGCTGCCGATGCTGACGCTCCTGGAGAACGGCCGGGCCCGCGCCCGCATGCCGCGCACGCTGATCCTGGAGCCCACGCGTGAGCTCGCCGCCCAGGTGGTGGAGAATTTCGACCGCTACGGCATCAACCACAAGCTCAACGTCGCGCTCATCATCGGGGGCGTCTCCTTCGCGGAGCAGGACGCCAAGCTGATGCGCGGCACCGACGTGCTGATCGCGACGCCGGGCCGGCTCCTCGACCATTTCGAGCGCGGCAAGCTGCTGCTCACCGGCGTCGAACTGCTCGTCATCGACGAGGCCGACCGCATGCTCGACATGGGCTTCATTCCCGACATCGAGCGCATCGTGAAGATGGTGCCCTTCACCCGCCAGACCCTGTTCTTCTCCGCCACCATGCCGCCGGAGATCGAGCGGCTGGCCGACATGTTCCTGCACACGCCGCAGCGGATCGAGGTGGCCCGGCCCGCCTCCACCGCCTCGACCATCGTGCAGAAGCTCGTGGCCACGAGCTCGGAGGGGCACGAGAAGCGCGACCTCCTGCGCCGCCTCATCCGCGGCGAGGCAGAGCTGAACAACGGCCTCATCTTCTGCAACCGCAAGCGCGACGTGGCCCTGCTCCAGAAGTCCCTGGCCAGTCACGGCTTCAACGTCGCGGCCCTGCACGGCGACATGGACCAGCGCGCCCGGACCATCGCGCTGGACGGCTTCCGCTCGGGCGAGGTGCCGCTCCTGGTGGCCAGCGACGTGGCGGCGCGCGGCCTCGACATCCCGGCGGTGAGCCACGTCTTCAACTTCGACGTGCCGCACCATCCGGAAGACTACGTGCACCGCATCGGCCGGACCGGCCGCGCCGGCCGCGCCGGTCACGCCTTCACCCTGGTCAGCCGCGCCGACGAGCGCTCCCTCAGCGCCATCGAGGCCCTGATCGGCCAGCCGATTCCCTGGGCCGAGGGCGACCTCGCCACGGTGCCGGAGTCCACGCCTTCCGCGGAAGGCGAGTCGACCCGCACCCGCTACCGCGGCAAGACGGGCCGGCAGGTCCGGAGCGGCGAGGGCCGCAAGCCGGAAGGCCGCGCATCCGAAGGCCGGGCCGCGTCGGGCGGCCGTCCGGAACGGACCAGGACCGAGAGCGCCAAATCGAGTCCGGCGAAGTCGAATTCGGCCAGGTCGAATCCGGCCAGGTCGAATCCTGCCAGGTCGGGTCCCGCCGAGTCGGAATCGGCCGGGCCGGACGAGGCCGTGAGTGCGGATGCCGGCGGTGGGCCGGAGGCGGCGGAGGACCGTGCGCCGAAGCGGGCCGGTCGCCGGGATGGGCGCGGCACCCGCGCGTCGTCCCGCCGTGGCGTGTCCGAGCGCGCGGCGCCGGAGGCGGAGGTCACGCAGGACCTCGCCCCGGCCCCCGCGCCGCAGGCTCCGAACCGGGCGCCCCGTCCCGAGCGCACCGCCGAGCGGTCCCGCGAGGAGCGCCGCCCGCCACGCCGGCGCGGCGACGAGGACGAGGGCGAGACGCCGGTCGGGCTCGGCTCGCACGTGCCGGCCTTCCTGCTGCGTCCGGCGGTCGTCAAGCCCTCGAAGTAGACCGCTCCCTCGCGGCGCACGTCCGCGCCGAGCTTAACCGCATCTCCATGATCGTTTCCGTATGATGCGGCGACGCGAGGACGCTCCGCTCCGGAATCGGATTGGAGGGATGGGACGGTTGGACGAACGATGGACGGCAGTCACGGCGACCGTGAACGGAGCTTCGCGCTGGCCGAGCGCGCCAACGCGTTGATCCGCGATTACGGCCCGTCGGCCGAGCCGCGCGCCTACGCCGTCTGGTACGCCTACGTCGCCGGCACGCAGCCGCAGATGAACGACGCCCTCAAGCGCCTGACTGCGACCTCGGGGCGCCTGACGGAGACGGACGTCGACGGCCTCTACGAGACCTATCTCGATCCCTCGCGCCTCTCGGCCGTCACCGAGCGGGCGAGCAGCAGCGTGCTGTCGGAGATTGCGGGGGTGATGGAGGTGCTGGACCTCTCCCTCGGCACCACCGCGCAGTACGACGCATCCCTGCGGGACCTGACGCGGGACCTCGATGGCACCGTTCCGAACGCGGCCGGCCTGCACTCGATGGTCGCCGCCCTGGTGGCGACCACCCGCGAGGTCACCGCCAACAACCGCACCCTCGAGGCGCGGATGCGCGAGAGCCGGAGCGAGATCGAGACCTTGCGCGAGACCCTGGAGGCGACGCGCCTGGAAAGCCTCACCGATCCGCTCACCGGCTTGTCGAACCGCAAGCATTTCGAGGACAGCCTGTGCCGGCTGGTGCAGGGGGCGTCCACGGCCGCGCCGGCCTGCCTGATCGTCATCGACGTCGATTCGTTCAAGCGCTTCAACGACGTCTACGGCCACATCACCGGCGACCAGGTGCTGCGCCTCGTGGCCATGGTCATGCGCGAGCACGTCAAGGCTCACGCGGTCCTCGCCCGCTTCGGCGGCGAGGAATTCGCCATGCTCCTGCCCGCCACCTCCCGGGCGGCGGCCTACGCCCTCGCCGAGACGGTGCGGACCAGCGTGATGGCGCGCGAGCTGGTGAAGCGCTCCACCGGCGAGTCGCTCGGCAAGATCACGATTTCGCTCGGGGTTGCGGTGCACCGCCCGGGCGACACGGCGGTGTCGCTGCTCGAGCGGGCCGACCAGTGCATGTTCAGGGCCAAGCGCGACGGCCGCAACCGCACGGTCGACGACGCCGACATGGACCTGTCGAGCGTCGCCTGACGCCGCGTCCGCTCCGGCGCGTCAGGCGCCGGCGTGGACCGCCTCCGGGTTCACCGGCGTGATCGCGACGGATTCGCCGCAGCCGCAGGCCGAGGTCTGGTTCGGGTTGTTGAACACGAACTGAGACGAGAGCTTGTTGGTCTGGAAGTCCATCTGCGTCCCGAGCAGGAACAGCAGCGCCTTCGGATCGACGAAGACGGTGACGCCGCGATCCTCGACCTTGTCCTCCCCGGGCTTCTGCGCCTCGGCATATTCCATGGTGTAGGACATGCCGGCGCAGCCGCCGTTCTTCACGCCGACGCGCAGGCCGGCGATGGGGCGGTCCGCATCGGCGATGATGGCCTTGATGCGCGTCGCCGCCGCGTCGGTCAGCGACAGGACCTTGAACTTCGATGCCATGATGTCTCTCCGACAGCCGGGTTCAAGGCCCGGGCGGGTGAGGGTGCTAGAACCCGGTTAAGATAAGGATTGCGGAGCCTGCGGTCCACCGCCGGCGGAAGCCGACCTAAACCGTGTTATCCTCGGCGATGGCCGATGGGGGTTTTCATGGCGCAAACTGCACGGCGCTCGATGAGCGTCGAGGAGTTCTTCATCTGGCAGCGGCGCCAGGATGGTCTCCATGAACTCGTCGATGGAGTGCCGGTGCCACATGTGAAGACGATGACGGGCGCCAGCGCCCAGCATGATCGGGTGGCCGTCGATATCATCGCTGCACGTCACGGCCAGCTGCGCGGGACGGGGTGTCGCCCAACGACAGATGATATCGGCCTGCGAACCGGTATCGCGACCCTACCCCGTCCAGACGTCACCGTAGAATGCGGAGACCTGATCCTGGACAGCTGCGAGAATCGAACCCCCCGCCTTGTCGTCGAGGTGTTGTCACCCTCGACGAGCACCATCGATCGTTTCCGAAAGCTGGAAGAATACAAGCGACATCCGACGATCGTTTATATTCTTCTCGTGGAAACACGTTGGCCCAGCGCCACGCTCTATCGGCGCGATGGAGAAACCTGGGACACGCAGGCCTCCGAGACGATGGACGCGGATGTCGATCTGCCCGCCATCGCTGCACACCTGCCGTTGATCGACATCTACGACGGCATGACCTTCGTCGGGTTGCGCGGAGCACCCATCGTCTGACCGTCCGCTACCACATGTCCAGCGCGACGCGGGCCTCGTCCGACATGCGGCTCTGGTCCCACGGCGGGTCGAACACCATCGTGACGGCGCAGGATTGCACGCCCGGCACCGCGGCCACCGCGGTCTCGACCCAGCCCGGCATCTCGCCGGCCACGGGACAGCCCGGCGCGGTCAGGGTCATGTCGATGGCGACCGTGCGGTCGTCGGCGATGTCGACCTTGTAGATCAGGCCGAGTTCATAGATGTCGGCCGGGATCTCGGGATCGTAGACGCTCTTGAGGGCGACCACGATGTCGTCGGTCAGGCGGTCGAGTTCCTCGGGCGGGATCGCCGAGTCGCTCGCGATGGCGGGGGCGTTGGCTCCGCCGGTGATGGCTGCGTCGCTCATGGTCTGGTCCTCAGGCGAACATCATCTCGGCCTTGGCAAGCGCCTCGGCGAGGGCGTCGACTTCTCCGGTGGTGTTATACAATCCGAACGAGGCGCGACAGGTGGAGGTCGCGCCGAAGCGGGTGAGCAGGGGCATGGCGCAGTGCGTCCCGGCCCTGATCGCGACGCCGTAACGGTCGATCACGGTGGCGATGTCGTGGGCATGAGCCCCCTTCATCTCGAAGGCGATGACGCCGCCCTTGTCCCGGGCCGTGCCGATCATCCGCAGGGAGTTCATGGCGCCGAGGCGCTCCTGGGCGTAGGCGAGCAGGGACGCCTCGTGGGCGGCGATCTTCTCACGGCCCAGCGTCATCATGAATTCGAGCGCCGCGCCGAGGCCCACCGCCTCGACGATCGCCGGCGTGCCCGCCTCGAAGCGATGCGGCGGATCGTTGTAGGTGACGGTGTCCTGGGCGACCGTGCGGATCATCTCGCCGCCGCCCTGGTAGGGCGGCAGGCGCTCCAGCCACTCCTTCTTGCCGTAGAGCACGCCGATGCCGGTGGGTCCGTAGACCTTGTGGCCCGTGAAGACGAAGAAGTCGCAGTCGAGCGCCTTCACGTCGATGGGCTGGTGCACCGCGCTCTGCGCCCCGTCGAGGAGCACCGGCACGCCGTGCGCGTGGGCGATCCGCACGATCTCGCGGGCCGGTGTCACGGTGCCGAGCACGTTCGACATGTGGGTGATCGCCACCATCTTGGTGCGGGGCGTGAACAGCTTCTCGTAGTCCTCGACGAGGAAGTTGCCCGCGTCGTCGACGGGCGCCCACTTGATCACGGCCCCGCGCCGCTCGCGCAGGAAGTGCCAGGGCACGATGTTGGAATGGTGCTCCATGATCGAGAGGATGATCTCGTCCCCCTCCCCGATCAGGCCGGCCCAGCCCATGGACGAGGCCACGAGGTTGTAGGCCTCGGTGGCGTTGCGGGTGAAGATGATCTCGTCGGTGGACCCGGCGTTCAGGAACTGCCGCGTGGTCTCGCGCGCGCCCTCGAAGCCTTCCGTGGCGGCATTCGCCATGAAGTGCAGGCCGCGATGGACGTTGGCGTAGCCCGTCTCCATGCAGTTCACCATGGCGTCGATGACGGCGCGCGGCTTCTGCGACGAGGCCGCGTTGTCGAGATAGACCAAGGGTTTGCCGTAGACCTTCTGCGACAGGATCGGGAACTCGGCCCGGATCGCCTGGACGTCGTAGGGAGTGTTCGGGACGGGTGCGTTCATGGATGGACCTGTTTGGTGTCCGATCCGCCCCCTTCGCGGGGCGGGCGCCTCGCGGAGCGAGGCGAGAAGAGGTTGCTCGCGAAGTCGGCCGGATGAAGCGAGCGCCTTATCTCGATATGGCGCGGCCCTTCCCCCGTCGCTCCGCGACCACCTCCCCCGCGGAGGGGGAGGGTTTTGTCAGGCTCGCGCCGCGAGCCACGCCTCGATCGTCCCGACCAGCGCCTCTCGGACGCCGTCGTGGCCGACCGACTCGATGGCCGCGCCGAGGAAGGCCTGGACCAGCAGGCTCTCGGCCTGGGCCTTCGGCAGCCCGCGCTGCATCAGGTAGAACAGCAGGTCCTCGTCGAGGGCTCCGCAGGTGGCGCCGTGGCCGCAGGCGACATCGTCGGCGAAGATCTCCAGCTCGGGCTTGTTCATCATCTGGCCGGCGTCGGACAGGATGAGGCAGGCCGACATCATCTTGCCGTCGGTCTGCTGAGCCGCCTGCTGGACGATGATCTTGCCCTGGAAGACCCCCGTGGCCTCGCCGTCAACCACGGTCTTGAACAGCTCGCGGCTGACGCCGCCGGTGGCGGCATGGTCGGCCAGGAAGGTGGTGTCGGCGAGCTGGCGGCCGTTGAGCATGGCCGCCCCGTTCACCACCGCGCGGCCGTCGGCCCCGGCGAAGTTCAGGTAGACCTGGTGGCGCGAGAGGACGGCGCCGACGACCACGTTGACGGTCTCCACCGCGGACGCAGCGCCGAGCTTCACGGACAGCGTCGACAGGGCCACGGCCTCGCGACCTTCCGCGTTGAGGCGGGCGTGCCGGAAGGTGGCGGTGTCGGCCACCGTCACGTCGAGGGCGTCGTTGGGCTGGTAGGCGACGCCGTCCGGCCCCTCGTGGCTCTCCAGCACCGTGACCTCGGCGCCCTCCCCCAGCACCACGAGGACGCGGGTCGCGGTGGAGTAAGCCTCCGCGCCCGTGCCGATGAAGCGCAGGTGCAGTGGGGCCTCGACCTTGGCGCCGGGCTCGACCGCGATCAGCGCACCATCCGCCAGGAAGGCGGTGTTGAGCTGGTAGATCGCGTTCTCGGCGGCCTGGCGCACCGGCGTCAGCCGGTCGAGGAGCGCGTGGCCCTCCGTGAGCGCCCGGGTCAGCGGCGTGACCGTGACGCCGGCCGGAATCCGGCCGAGGTCGGATTCCGCCTCGATCAGGTGGCCGTTGACGAAGGTGAGGCGCACGGCCTCGATCCCGGCAAAACCCCTGGCGCTCGCCACCGCCGCCCGCGCGACCTCGGCCGAGGGCATCTCGGCCGGATGGGCCGCGTCACGGAAGGCCGAGCGCAGGTCGGTGTACTTGAAGGCCTCGACGCGGCGGGTCGGCAGGCCGACCGCCTCGAAGTAGCGGAACGCCTCCTCGCGGGCGATCGAGACGCCCGTGGGGTACTTCATCCTGGTGGCTTCGAAGAGCTTGGAGAGCCCGGCCTCGGCCGCGCTGCGCAGGGGTGTGATGTCGGCCATGATCAGGCGGCCTCGCTTGTCCGGTACTCGGCATAGCCGGAGGCCTCGAGCTCCAGGGCGAGCTC
Organism: Methylobacterium sp. M6A4_1b; assembly: GCF_053345175.1. NCBI lineage: Bacteria > Pseudomonadati > Pseudomonadota > Alphaproteobacteria > Hyphomicrobiales > Methylobacteriaceae > Methylobacterium > Methylobacterium sp. M6A4_1b. The sequence goes on along the minus strand of NZ_JBKEZQ010000031.1, from coordinate 26,722 downwards.
CTTGCCGCCCGACTTCACGATGCGGCCCTGCGACATCACGTGGACGACGTCCGGCACGATGTGGTTCAGCAGGCGCTGGTAGTGGGTGATGACGAGGAAGGAGCGGCCTGTCGCGCGGAGCGCGTTGACGCCCTCGGAGACGATGCGCAGGGCATCGATGTCGAGGCCGGAATCGGTCTCGTCGAGGACGCAGAACTTCGGCTCCAGCAAGGCCATCTGCAGGATCTCCATGCGCTTCTTCTCGCCGCCGGAGAACCCGACGTTGAGGGCACGCTTGAGCATGTCCTTGTTGATCTCCAGCTTCTCGGCCGCCGCGTTCACCCGGCGGATGAAGTCGGGGGTGGAGAGCTCGCCCTCGCCCCGCGCCCGGCGCTGGGCGTTCAGGGTCGCCTTGAGGAAGGTCATGGTCCCGACGCCCGGGATCTCCAGCGGATACTGGAAGGCCAGGAACACGCCCGAGGCGGCGCGCTCGTCGGGGCTCATCTCGAGGATGTTCTCGCCGTCGAGCAGGATCTCGCCGTCGAGGACTTCGTAATCTTCCTTGCCCGCGATGACGTAGGACAGGGTCGACTTGCCCGAGCCGTTCGGACCCATGATGGCGGCGACCTCGCCGTCGTTCACGGTGAGGTCGAGCCCGTTGAGGATCTGCTTGTCCTCGATGGCGACCACGAGGTTCTTGATTTCGATCATTGCAGCATAGTCCATTCTAGGTTGAATGCCCGGCGCGGAACCGAAACGGTCCCTGGCGTCGGAAAGCTTTGATGTGCGGCCGTCGGCCCGGACGGCAGGGCGCCGGGCGTTCCGGCCCCGTGGGGAACCGAAGCGTCCGCGCCGCGTCGCGACGTCCCTTGTCCTCAGCCCACGGAGCCTTCGAGGCTGATCGAGATCAGCTTCTGGGCCTCGACGGCGAACTCCATCGGCAACTGCTGCAGCACGTCGCGGACGAAGCCGTTGACGATGAGCGCGGTCGCCTCCTCGTTGGAGAGGCCGCGCTGCTGGCAGTAGAACATCTGGTCTTCCGAGATCTTCGAGGTGGTGGCCTCGTGCTCGAACTGGGCCGACGAGTTCTTCGACTCGATGTACGGCACGGTGTGCGCGCCGCACTGGTCGCCGATCAGGAGCGAGTCGCAATTGGTGAAGTTGCGCGCGCCCGTCGCCTTGCGGTGTGCCGAGACGAGGCCCCGGTAGGTGTTCTGCGAGCGCCCGGCCGAGATGCCCTTCGAGATGATCCGGCTGGTGGTGTTCTTGCCCAGATGGATCATCTTGGTGCCGGAATCGACCTGCTGCATGCCGTTCGACACCGCGATCGAGTAGAACTCGCCGCGGGAATTGTCGCCGCGCAGGATGCAGGACGGGTACTTCCAGGTGATGGCCGAGCCGGTCTCGACCTGCGTCCAGGAGATCTTCGAGTTGACGCCCCGGCAATCGCCGCGCTTCGTCACGAAGTTGTAGATGCCGCCCTTGCCCTCGTTGTCGCCCGGGTACCAGTTCTGGACGGTCGAGTACTTGATCTCGGCGTCGTCCAGGGCGACGAGCTCGACCACGGCGGCGTGGAGCTGGTTGTCGTCGCGCTTCGGGGCGGTGCAGCCCTCCAGATACGAGACGTAGCTACCCTTGTCGGCGATGATCAGCGTGCGCTCGAACTGGCCGGTGTCGCGCTCGTTGATGCGAAAGTACGTCGACAGCTCCATCGGGCAGCGCACGCCCGGCGGGATGTAGACGAACGAGCCGTCGGAGAAGACCGCCGAGTTCAGGGTCGCGAAGAAATTGTCGGTCACGGGCACGACCGAGCCGAGGTACTTGCGCACCAGGTCGGGGTACTCGCGGATGGCCTCCGAGATCGGCATGAAGATCACGCCGGCCTTCGAGAGTTCGGCCTTGAAGGTGGTCGCCACCGAGACCGAGTCGAACACCGCGTCGACCGCGACCCGACGCTCAGGGGCGATGCCCTCCAGCACCTCGACCTCGCGCAGGGGAATGCCGAGCTTCTCGTAGGTCTTCAGGATTTCCGGATCGATCTCGTCGAGCGACATCGCCGCCGGGCGCTTCGGAGCGGCGTAGTAGTAGATGTCCTTGTAGTCGACCTTGTCGTAGGAAACCCGCGCCCAATCGGGCTCCTGCATGGTCTGCCAGCGCTTGTAGGCGTCGAGGCGCCAGGCGAGCATCCACTCGGGCTCGTCCTTCTTGCCCGAGATGAAGCGGATCACGTCCTCGGAGATGCCCTTCTCGGACTTCTCCATCTCGATCGTGGTCTCGAACCCATACTTGTACTGGTCGAGATCGATCGAGCGGACCCGGTCGATGGTTTCCTGCACTGCAGGCATTATGCGTCTCCTGACATGCCCGGCGTCAAGGACCGGGTGTTGGTCGGATGGCTCGGGAAGGCGGCACTCACGCCGCGTGCCCCTGCCGTCGATATAGGGTCTCCACCAGGCGTTCGCAGGCGGCGCGACACCGCGCTGCGTCGCTTTCGGTGCTGTTCCACCCGAGGCTGACGCGCAGCGCCCCCGCGGCGAGCGCAGGGGTGACGCCCATGGCCATGAGCACGGGCGAGCGCGCGACCTTGCCGGAGGCGCAGGCCGAACCGGACGAGATCGCGACGCCCGAGAGGTCCAGCCGCATCAGCGCCGTCGGGGCGTCGAGCCCCGGTACGGCGAAGCACAGGGTGTTGGGCAGGCGCGGGGCGCCGGCGCCGAACACGACGAGGTCGGGCGCGCAGGCGCGCAGACCGTGCGCGATGCCGTCGCGCAGGGCCGCGAGGCGGTCCGTCCGCGCGGGATCGGCGAGGTCCGCGGCGACCCCCAGCCCGACGATGCCGGGCAGGTTCTCGGTTCCGCCGCGCAGGCGCGCTTCCTGCCCGCCGCCGCGCAGGAAGCCCGCGTCCAGGGTCACGCCCTCGGCGAGCACCAGGGCGCCGACGCCCTTGGGCGCGCCGAGCTTGTGGCCGGACAGGCTGAGGGCGTCGAGGCCGAGGGCGGCCATGTCCAGGGGGATCTTGCCGATGGCCTGAACGGCGTCCGTATGCACCAGGGCACGGCCATGCGCCCGGGCCAGCCCGACGATCGCCGCCAGCGGCTGGATCACGCCGGTCTCGTTGTTGGCGGCATGGATCGAGATCAGCACGTCCGCCCCGGCATGCCGGGCGAGCAGGGCCTGCAGGGCGTCGCGCTCGATCACGCCGGCGGCGTCCACCGGCACGATGTCGACGGCCTCCGCCGGGAAGCGATGGCCGGCCGAGACGCAGGGGTGCTCGGTGGCGCCGACGAGAAGGCGCGTTGGCGCCGGGCGGCCGAGGCGGACCAGGGCACCGGACAGGACCGCGTTGGCGGCCTCGGTGCCGCCGCTGGTGAACACCACGCGGCCCGTGCCCGCTCCGACGCGCCGGGCCACCGCGTCCCGGGCGGTCTCCAGGGCGGCCCGGGCCGCCCGGCCCTCCGCGTGGATCGACGAGGGGTTGCCCGGCAGGCCGAGCGCCCGCGCCACGGCGGCCGCGACCTCCGGCCGAACCGGTGAGGTCGCGTTGTGGTCGAGGTAGGCGCGGGGCGAAGTCATCCGGGAAAAACCACTGGCGGCGTCAAGGGCGAAAGCGACAAATCCTTGCTTTTGCCCCCCACGATCATGCTAAGGCGCGGACACGATACGTGTTCCGGTCGCCCATCGTGCGGGGAACGCGCCGGTCCGAAACTGGCTCGACCGACGCTTGTTTAGAATAGTTCTAGTTCGCTAGAACTATTCTAAGAGCGCTTTTAGGTTCGTGGTCGGATGAGTCAAGGCACGCCTCACGGCTTTGCCCGGGCGTCGGATGTGCGCGAGTTCCCGCCGAGCCGGCGATCCACCGCGCGATGCCCGCCCGGGCCATCCGCTCAGGAGTGTTGGTTCCCATGCCCGAAGTCATCTTCACCGGTCCCGCCGGCCGTCTCGAAGGACGCTATCAGGCGCCCAAGAAGAAGGGCGCCCCGATCGCGATCGTGCTGCATCCGCACCCCCAGTTCGGGGGCACGATGAACAACCAGATCGTGTACAATCTTTTCTACACCTTCGCCAATCGCGGCTTCGCGGCCCTGCGCTTCAATTTCCGCGGCGTCGGCCGCAGCCAGGGCGCGTTCGACCACGGCACCGGCGAGCTCTCCGATGCGGCCTCGGCCCTCGACTGGGTGCAGTCGGTGAACCCGGAGGCCCGCGCCTGCTGGATCGCCGGCGTCTCGTTCGGCTCGTGGATCGGCATGCAGCTGCTGATGCGCCGTCCCGAGATCGAGGGCTTCATCTCGATCGCCGCGATGGCCAACCGCTACGACTTCACCTTCCTGGCCCCCTGCCCTTCGTCGGGCCTGTTCGTGCACGGCTCCGAGGACCGGGTCGCTCCGGCCCGCGAGGTCATGCCGGTGATCGAGAAGGTGAAGACCCAGAAGGGCGTCATCATCGAGCATCAGATGGTCGAGGGCGCCAACCACTTCTTCGACGGCAAGGTCGACGAGCTGACCCAGACCGTCGACACCTACCTCGACAAGCGCCTCGGCCCGAAGCCCGAGGCGGCGTGATCCGGGTTCGCTACTTGAAGTTGATTCAAGAATGCATATCCTTCCTGGTGCAACTTGAGGAAGCGCCATGAATGATGATTTGGAACGCCGTGGTCCGGAAGATCCCAGCAAGATCAGTCTGAGCGAGGCTTGGGAGGTCCGCTACTGGACGAAGCGGTTCAATGTCACAGAGGATCAACTCCGCGAGTGTATCCGTCGCGTCGGGAACGGAACAGCGAAGGTCGCTCATTGCCTTGGAAAGGCATGGCCGTAGCGGGCTCGCGGCAGAGCCACAACGATCGTCGGCCGAAATGACAAGCGGCAGTGCTCGATGACGGAGCGCTGCCGTTTTTTGTTGTCTTCTCGCCCTCATACCTGCGCGTGCACCACCGTCATGGCGGGCGCCCCTCCGCCCTCCGGAGACGACGTCCTTTTGCCGAGCGCCATCATCAGCCGGCCTTTTCGTGCACATCGCGCGTCCGGTGTTCGCGAGCGCCGGACCGCCTAAGGCCAAGCGTCGGTCCACGGGTTCAGCAGAGGCACGCGAGTTTTTCGATAATCCGCCACATCCCGGGTCACGACCGTTAAGCCGTGCCGAAGGGCTGTCGCCGCGATGATGAGGTCGGGCTGCGGAAAGGTATGGCCCGCCTTGCGACCCTCCTCGACGAGAAGACGCCAGGTGAACATCACGTCCTCGGTGATCTCGAGCACCCGGTGTTCGAACAGGGGGCGAACCTTGTGGGTCAACCACGCATTGAGCTCCGCGCGCCGACCGACCTCAGCGACGCATTCGATTCCGAAGCGGATCTCGGCCAGGGTCGCGGTGCTGACGTGGAGGCGGTCGAGAGGCTGGCCGGCCACGAAATCCACCACGCGTCGCTCTGGCTTCGGCCTGCGCAACTCGGACAGGATGTTCGTGTCGAGAAGCCAGCCGGTCACAAGATCACGTCGCGCACGGGCATGATGCTCCGCGGCGGATCGAGATCGACCTCCCTGTCAGGCATGGCCTGCATCGCCGCGATCAGGGTCGAGCCGTCGAGGTTGCCGTTGAGCCGCCGGAACTCCTCGACGGAGATCACCACGACCTCGTCCCGGCCCCGCACCGTCACGTGCTGAGGTCCCTCGCTACGGACGCGGCGCACGAGTTCGCTGAAGCGCGCCTTGGCGTCCTGCAACGGCCAGGCTCCTCGCGAATGCGACGATCCGGACGACTTCGACGATCTGGTCATACCGACCAGATTAGCAGGTCGTCGCTGTCGGTCCAGCGCTCCTCGCCCTCAATCCGCGTGCACCACAGGCACGGCGGGCGCCCCCTCCCATTCCGAGTGCGCCGGGATCGACTCGCCCTTCATGACGATGGTGAGCGGGCGCAGGCGGGCGTAGTCGCCGACCTTGGTGTCGTAGAGCACCGTCGAGAAGGCACCGACCGAGACGCCCCGGCCGACCTCGACCCGGCCGACCTTCATGATGCGGTCCTCGTAGAGGTGCGTCTGCAGGGCGGAGGTGCGGTTGATGGTGGCGTAGTCGCCGATGGTGACGCAGTCGAACTCGGTGATGTCGGTGGTGAGCATGCACACGCCCTGGCCGACCTTCACCCCGAGGAGCCGCAGCATCCACGGCAGGAACGGGGTGCCGGCGAGGTGCTCCAGCAGGACCTTTCCGGCCAGCCCCCAGTAGAGCACCGCGACGGCCTCGGTGCGCATGGCCCACCAGGACCACATCGGCTGCATGCCGGGCTTGTAGACGCCCATCAGCAGCCATTTGACCGCGATGACCGTGAAGGACTGGATGAAGGCGATGGCGACGGAGACGACGACGAAGCTGACCGCGAGGCCGGTCCAGTCCTGGGCCAGGATCGCCGGGTAGAAGTAGAAGTCGATCGCCGAGATCGCGAGGGTGATGAACAGCATCGGCGAGAACGAGGTCGAGAACGCCTCGAAGATGCCGCGCCGGAGCTTGGGTCCGATGCCGGGCTCGTAGGTCTGGGTGTTCGAACCGAGATCGACCCGCTGGCGCGAGGGCAGCTTGATCGGCGGCGAGCCGAACCAGGTGTCGCCGGGCGTCATCAGCTCGTTGGCCGGCGGCTTCGACTTGATGCCGATGAGCACGTCCTCGGGAATCACGGCGCCGGGCGGCACCACGGCATCGTTGCCCACGAAGACGCGCGGGCCGGTCCGGACCTCGTGCATCGTCATCCAGCCGCGCCGGATCTCCTCCTCGCCGAAGACCACCTCGTCGGCGATGAAGTTGCGCGCGCCGATATCGGCCAGATCGTAGCGCCCGGCGAGGTTGGTGGAGATCTCGGCCCCCTGCCCCATCCGGGCGCCCATCAGGCGGTACCAGGCCCGCATGTAGACGGTGGCGAACAGGGAGGAGAGCGTCTCCAGCGTCACCTCCGCCGCGAGCGCCACCGCCCACTTGCGCAGGTAGAAGCCGCTGTAGATCGAGTGGGTGCCGGAGGAGACGCGGGGCAGCACCAGCCAGCGGATGCCTGCGATCAGCAGCACGGTGCCCGCCGTCATCAGCATGGCGGTCGGCCAGGTCAGCAGCGGCAGGTACCAGTGATAGTCGATGTCGGTGATGTCGCCGAGGGAATCGCTGAGCTGGTCGAAGATGTAGAAGGCCGGGAAGATCGGCAGCAGGCCGATGGCGGGGATCGCCGCCAGCAGGAAGGTGTAGAGGGCCGCGAAGGCGAAGCGCCGACCGGGCGAGGCCGTGGCGGGTGCGGGCAGCACGGACGGATCGGCCATGCCGACCTTGGCGCCCGGCGAGCCGTCCCAGATCTCGGCGGTCCCCACCCGCGTGCCGGTGGGGATGGTGGTGAGGTCGCCGATCTCGGCATGGTCGCCGATCACCGTGTCGGGGCCGATGACGCAGGAGGCGCCGATGGCCACGTCCGCGCCGATGCGGACGCGGCCGATGATCAGCTCGTCGCCCACCACCTCCGCGTTGGCGATGACGAGACGTCCGCCCAGCGAGGCGCCGGGGCCCACGCTGAGGAGATCCGGCGCGCCGATTTCCGCGTCGGAGATCAGCGCGTCCTTGCCGATGTCGGCGCCGAGCAGCCGCAGGTAGAACACGATGGCGGGCGAGCCCTGGAGCCACTTGATGTGGACCAGCGGCGTCAGGCGCTGCGCCAGCCACCAGCGATAATAGTACACGCCCCAGAGGGGGTAGCGCCCGGGTTTCGTGCGCCCGAGGATCAGCCACTTGGCCGCCACCGCCACCGAGGCCGTCACGGCGTTGATGCCGATATAGACCAGGAGCAGCACGGCGAGCTCGCCGAAGAACCCGAGGCCGCCGCCGGTGAGCAGCAGGTAGGTCACGAAGATGCCGAGCCACTGCGCGGTGGCGAGCGCGATGACGAAGGGCAGGGCCGCAGCCTGGGCGAGGCCGCAGAGGAAGCGCCGCTTCAGGGACGGCGCCGGGAAGCTCAGGTCCCGGATCGCCATCTCGGTGCCGACGCCGCCGGTGCGGGCGACGAGCGTGTCCGCCATGGCCCGCAGGGTGCGCTGGCCGTAGACGTCCTGCAGGGTGATGGCGGCGAGCGCCGGGATCTCGCGGACCGCGCCGACGAAGCGGGCGGCCAGCAGCGAGTGGCCGCCGAGATCGGCGAAGAAGTCGCCCTCGAAGGGGATCGCCTGGTTGCCGAAGATCCGGTTGGCGGCGGCGAGCAGCGCGGCCTCGGTCTCGTTGCGCGGCGGCTCCTGCTCGCCCGTGGTGTCGGCCACCGTGAGGGTGGCGATGCGCAGGGCCTTGCGGTCGACCTTGCCCGAGGTGAGGCGCGGCAGCACCTCCACCGCCTCGAAATGTCCCGGCACCATGTAGGGCGGCATCTGCCCGGCCAGGGTCTGGCGCAGGCCCGCCTTGTCGATCTCTCCGCCGCGCTCGGGCACCAGGAAGGCGACGAGGCGGTCGACCCCGTCGTCCTGACGCAGCACCACGGCCGCCTGATTGATGCCGGGCAGGACCTGGATGCGCGACTCGATCTCGCCGAGCTCCACCCGGAAGCCGCGGATCTTCACCTGGTCGTCGATGCGGCCGTGGAACAGGATGTTGCCGGCCGCATCCAGGGAGACCGCGTCGCCCGAGCGGTACAGGACGGGGTCGGTCCCGTCCGAGGCGAAGGGATTGGCGATGAACTTCTCGGCCGTCAGCTCGGGGCGCTTCAGGTAGCCCTTCGCGACGCCCGGGCCGCCGATGAGGAGTTCGCCGGGCTGGCCCGGCCCGAGGAGTTCCAGGGCCTCGCCCGCCACGTAGACGGAGTAATTCGCGATCGGGCCGCCGATGGTGACGGGCGCGCCCGGCCGCATCTCGGCGGCGGTGGCCACCACCGTGGCCTCGGTCGGCCCGTAGGTGTTGAAGAGCTGTCGCGCACCGCTCGCCCAGCGGGCGACCAGGGGCTCGGGCAGCGCCTCGCCGCCGAGCAGCACGAGGCGCACCGTGGGCAGGTCCCGCGAGATCATGGCGAGGAGCGTCGGCACGGTGTCGAGGACGGTGACGCCGGCCCGGGCGATGATGTCCGGCAGGCTCTCGACGTCGCCCATCATGGCCGGCGAGGCCACGAACAGCGTCGCGCCCACGAGGTAGGGCACCCAGATCTCCTCCATCGAGAGATCGAAGGCGACGGAGGCGCCCTGGAAGACCACGTCGTCGGGCCGCATTCCGTAGAGCGCGTTCCCCGAGCGCAGGAAGTGGCAGATGTTGGCGTGGCTGATGACGATGCCCTTCGGCACGCCGGTCGAGCCCGAGGTGTAGATGAGGTAGGCCGGATGCTCCGGTGTCAGGCCCGACGCCCGCGGGTCCGGGAGCGCGGCTTCCGCCGGCGTCGCGGCCGCGAGTCCGGCCACCGTCAGGCTCGGCGTGCCGGCGGGGGCCTGCGGTTCCAGGGCGGGCGAGACGAGGAGCGCCTTGGCCCCGGCATCGTCCAGGCAGACCGCGACGCGGTCGGCCGGGGCCTCGGCGTCGAAGGGCAGCCAGGCCGCGCCCGACAGGGTGATGCCGATCTGGGCGATCAGCAGCTCGGGTCCCCGCGCCATCCAGAGGCCGACCACGTCGCCGGGGCCGATGCCGCGGTGGGCGAGGCCCCGGGCGATCGTGCTCGCCTGCGCCTCGACCGCCGCGTAGGTGAAGGCCGGATGGGCGCCGTCGGGGCCGGTGCTGGCCCCGTCCACGAGGGCCGGATGGTCGGGGCGCGCCCGGGCGCTCTCCCGGAAGATCTCGCTCAAGGTCTCGTCGCGGATGAGGTCGGGGCGCACCGCGCCGCGCAGGACCGCCCGCGGGCCGGTCGCCTCCGCCGGGGGACTCGTCTCCTGAGGCCCGCGCGTTGCCGCCCGGGGCCGGGTCGTCTCGGCGAGACTGGTCATCCGCTGCTCCGCTGCCGGCACCCGATCGGGCACCGTCCTTTTGGCCGGGTAGGCGCCCGGATCGCGCCGAAATCACGGCGCGTCTAGCACGTTTGGGCGGCAGGCTTGAACCGGGGTTGAACGCGCAGAACGGTCAGGTCAGGCCCAGCGCCATCCGGCCCGGTCGAGGACGAGGACGCTGCCCTGCCGGATTCCGATGCGGGGCGCGTCGCGGATGCCGAGATGGCCCCGGATCACCAGGATCGCCCGGGCGACGCCGCCATGGGCGACGATCACGGCGGGCCGCGTCAGCGCGGCGATGGCGGGCGCGACCCGGTCCACCAGCATGGCGTAGCTCTCGCCGGTCCCGCCGGGCGGGCGATAGCCCCAGCGGTCGCGGTCGCGGGCAAGGGCCCCGGCGGAGTCCCAGCGCCGGATCTCGGCCCAGGTCGAGCCCTCCCAGGCACCGAAGCTGATCTCCGTCAGGCGGGGATCGAGGCGATAGCCCTCCGGGTCGAGGTCGAGGGCCGCGCGCAGGGTCTCCATGGTCCGTCGGGTCCGGGTCAGCGGGCTCGCGACGAAGTCCATGCCGGCGAGGTCGGCGCCGCCGGTGGCGGTCGCGAGGCGGGCGGCCACGGCGCCGGCCTGACGCAGGCCTTCGGCGTTCAGGTCGATGTCCCGCTGCCCCTGGAGCCGCCCCTCTGCGTTCCAGTCGGTCTGGCCATGGCGGACGAAGTAGATCGGGTTCACGGCCTCATGACCGCCGCTCGCCGGAACGGCCGAGCCGGGCTATCGTTCTCGCACTCACATCCTGGCCCTGCACATCCTGGCCCTGCATCCCGGCGGCCGCCCCAGTCCGCCTTCCACCGAGGAAGCGAGTCTCATCATGTCGAAGCATCACGGCAAGCATCGCCGGGGCCAGAGTTCGGGAGAAACCGAAGCTTCCGCGTCGCAGCGTGACGTTTCGCACCGCAAGGATGCCGTGCCCGGCACGGAGGGCAAAAAGGAAAAGAAGGGCAAGGAGGACAAGAAGGGCAAGGAGGACGGGACGGGCAAGGCGCGCCGGGCCGGGCACCGGCCCCCCTCCTCCGCCTACTGGGCCCGCGAGGCCGAGAGCCGGGTCGGCGGCGCCCTCGATCACGTCGATCCCCGCCTGGCGCCCGCCGCCTCCGGCATCGTCACCGTGCAGCCCGGAAGCCGCTGCGACCTCGGCGCGATCGATCCGGACGCCGATGGCGGCCTCGACAAGGACGAGGCCAAGGCGGCGCTCGTCACCGAGCGCGCCCGCATCGCCGCCCTGCAGGAGCGGCTCTATGCCGAGCACGGGCGCAGCCTGCTCGTCGTGTTCCAGGCCATCGACACCGGCGGGAAGGACGGGACGATCCGGGCGGTGTTCGAGGGTGTGAACCCGCAGGGCTGCCGGGTGTGGTCGTTCAAGGTGCCGAGCGCGGAGGAGAGCTACCACGACTTCCTGTGGCGCTACCATGCCAAGGCGCCGGCGCGGGGCATGATCAACGTGTTCAACCGGAGCCATTACGAGGACGTCCTCGTGGTGCGGGTGAAGGACCTCGTGCCGGAGCCGGTCTGGCGCGCCCGCTACGCTCAGATCAACGATTTCGAGCGGATGCTCGCCGCCTCCGGCACCACCGTGCTCAAGTTCTTCCTCCACATCTCCAAGGACGAGCAGAAGGAGCGCCTGGAAGCCCGGATCGCGAACCCGGACAAGCACTGGAAGTTCGATCCCGCCGACCTCGTGGAGCGCCGGGCCTGGGACGCCTATCAGGCGGCCTTCGCGGATGCCCTGACCGCCTGCTCCACGCCGCAGGCGCCCTGGCACGTGGTTCCGGCCAACCGGAAGTGGTATCGCAATCTCCTCGTCGCCCGCACCATCGCCGATACCCTGGAGGCGATGGATCCGCGCTTCCCGGAGGCTCGGGCGGGGATCGACGGGACGACCGTCCCGGATTGATCGGGCGAAGCGATGAAGCCAAGAGTTGCGTCTCGAGCCTCGCGCGCCCGGCGCGACCGACGGGAGCGCGCGCATGCCGGCCGTCCGTGACGTCGCCGTATCGGGGTACCGGTCGTTGCGATCGATCCGCTTCCCCGTCGGCGCCCTCTCGGTCTTCATCGGCGCCAACGGCGTCGGCAAGACCAACCTCTACCGGGCGTTGGAATGCCTGCAATCGGCCGCCGCGAACACCCTGATCAGGGATCTTGCCGCGGAGGGCGGGATGGATTCCGCGAGCTGGGCCGGGGAGCGCAAGCGCCACGAACCGGCTCGGATCCGCTGGAGCGTCGAACTCGCCGACGACGCCAGCGGCCTGGCCTACGATCATGCCGTCGAGGTCGGGTTCAAGCCGATCAAGGTCACGGCGGGCTTTCCCCTGGAGCCCGACCTGAAGACCGAGCGGCTTCGTCTGATCTCGGCCCGGCGGCCGGCCACCCTGATGGAGCGCGACGGTCCGGGCGGCTTCCTGCGCGACGCGGAGGGGCGCAAGCGCAGCCTGGGGGGTGACCTTCTGCCGTCCGAGACCGTCCTCGGCACCATCCAGGATGCCGGTGCCTATCCGGACCTGCATCAGCTGCGCAGCGCCCTGGCGGCCTGGCGCTTCCACCACGATTTCCGGACCGACGCCGCCTCGGCGCTGCGCCGTCCCTGCCTGGCGGTCACCGCCCCGGTCCTCGCCTCCGACGGATCGAACCTCGCTGCCGTGTTCGCCACCCTCGCGCATATCCGCCAGGACGCAACCGACCTCGCGGCCGCCGTGGACGAGGCCTTCCCCGGCGCCCGTCTCGACCTGCCCCTGCCGGGGCGCCAAGCGCAATTCGGGATGGTGTTTCCCGATTATCCCAAACGGGTCTTCGAGGCGGCCGAGCTCTCCGACGGGACCCTGCGGTTCTTGGCCCTGGCCGGCGCCCTGCTCGCCTATCGGCTGCCGCCCTTCATCGCCCTCAACGAGCCCGAGACGAGCCTGCATCCGGACCTGCTGATCCCCCTCGCCCGCATGATCGTCAAGGCGTCGGAGCGCACGCAGGTCTGGCTGGTGACCCATTCCGAGCGGCTGGCCGGCGCCATCCTGGCAGAGGGCGGCCCCCGGCCCCACCGCGTCGTCAAGCGCGAGGGCGCGACCTGGATCGAAGGTCTCAGGCTGTTCGGCGATTTCGCGGAGGACGATTGAGCCGGGGCTAGGCCGGGCGTCAGTCCTTGTCGAGGCTGAGGTCCGGGGCTTCCGGGTTCTTCATGCCGACGACGTGGTAGCCGGCATCGACGTGCAGGATCTCGCCGGTCATCCCCTTGCTCATGTCCGAGACGAGGTAGGTCGCGGTCTCGCCGACCTCCTCGATGGTCACGGTGCGGCGCAAGGGGGCGTTGTACTCGTTCCACTTCAGGATGTAGCGGAAGTCGCCGATGCCGGAGGCGGCGAGCGTCTTGATCGGGCCGGCCGAGATCGCGTTGACGCGGATCTTCGAGGGGCCGAGATCGGCGGCGAGGTAGCGCACGGACGCCTCGAGCGCGGCCTTGGCGACGCCCATGACGTTGTAGTGCGGCATCCACTTCTCGGCGCCGTAATAGGTCAGGGTGAGGAGCGAGCCGCCGTTGGGCATCAGCTTCTCGGCCCGCTGGGCCACCGCCGTGAACGAGTAGCAGGAGATCAGGAGCGACTTGGTGAAGTTCGCCTCCGAGGTCTCGAGGTAGCGGCCCGTCAGCTCGTCCTTGTCCGAGAAGGCGATGCAGTGGACGACGAAATCGATGCCCTCGGGAAACACCTCGGCGGCGGCGGCGAAGACCGCGTCGATCGAGGCCGGATCGGTGACGTCGCAATGCCCGACCACGTGGGCGTCGAGTTCACGCGCCAGCGGCTCGACGCGCTTCTTGAGGGCGTCGCCCTGATAGGTGAAGGCGAGCTTGGCGCCGTGGGCGGCCGCACTCTTGGCGATGCCCCAGGCGATCGAGCGGTTGTTGGCGACACCGAGCACAAGGCCGCGCTTGCCGGCGAGGAGACCGCCGACGTGATCGTGAACCGGGTGCGTGTCCGCCATGTGTCACCTGAGCCAGAGCCGTGGCGCGTGCCGACGGGCCCGTCGGGCGACGGATCGGCGTGTACGCGCCGGGCATCTTTAGCGGAGGCGCGCCTGGGACGGAAGTCCGAGGCGCTGACAGCGCCGGAGGGCCGTTGCGCATCCGGCGAAGGCACCCGATCGGCCGGCCCCGTCAGCCGGCCTTGGACCCGTCAGCCGGCCTTGGCCGCGCGCCGGGCCTGGGCGAACTGGGTGAGCGCCGGGTCCTCGACGCTGGGCAGGGTCACGGCCGTCACGGCGAGGAGGTCGCCCCGCGTCCCGTCCTTCTTCGGCAGGCCCTTGCCCCGGAGGCGGAAGGTGCGGCCCGAGCCGGTCATCGGCGGGATCTTCATCTCCACCGCGCCGGTGAGGGTCGGGACCCGGATCGGACCGCCGAGGACCGCATCCTCCAGGGGCACGTCGACGCTGCCGCGCAGGTCCGCGCCGTCCACCGTGAAGCGGTCATGGGGCAGGATGCGGATGGTCAGCAGCGCGTCGCCGGGCGCACCCCGCAGGCCGCCGGAAGTGCCGAGGCCGCGCAGACGGATGGTCTGGCCGTCGACCACACCCTTGGGCACCACCACGTCCACGTCGCGCCCGCCCGGCAGGGACAGGCGCAGCTTTTCCTCGCTGGCGACCTGCTCCAGGGTCACGCTCAACTCGGCCGCCACGTCCTCGCCCTTGACGGGGCCGCGCTGCGGGCCGCCCGGCCCCGCGCCGGCCGCCCGGAAGGCGTCGCCGAACAGGTGGGAGAAGATGTCCTCGCCGATGCCGCCCCCTCCGGTGGGGCCGCGCCCGCGCGCGGCGCTCTCGAAATCGAAGCCGCCGCCCCCGCCCCCGCCCCCGCCGCCGCGACCGCCGCCGAACCCTCCGAAGCCCTCGAAGCCCGTGGCGCGCGGCTTGCCGTCCGCGTCGATCTCGCCGCGGTCGAACTGCGCGCGCTTGCCCGCGTCGCCCAGGATCTCGTACGCGCTGTTGGCCTCCGCGAAGCGGTCCTTGGCCTTGGCGTCGTCCTGGTTGCGATCGGGATGGTAGGCCTTCGCGAGCTTGCGGTAGGCCTTCTTGATGTCGGCTTCGCTGGCGCCCTTGGAGACGCCCAGCACATCGTAGGGATTTCGCATCGGTCTTCAGGATTCTCGGTGCCGCCTGGGACCGGGCACGGGCCCGGCTCCTTCGGATTCGTCTGTCATGTGGCCGGCCTGTTGCTTCCCTGCAACGGTCTCGCGCGAGAATTCGCTGCGATTGGCGCGGCGTCAACGCTTCTGTTCGAACTGTGATCCGGCCGGACCCGCGGGAGCCCTCAGGAGGAGGCCTTGGCGGCCCGCACCTTGGTCAGGGTCCAGTCCCCGCCGGACGGCTTGCAGCCCGTGCCGCGCACGAAGCGGCTGCCGGCCGGAGCGATCACCGAGGCGAGGAAATCGCGGCAGACGAGGTCGTTGGCGACATAGGGCAGGCCGGTGGGGTTCACGGAGCCGCGCAGGGTCGTCTCCGGGTTGTCCCACTTGACCGGGCGGCCGTTGCCCTGCGGATCGAGGGCGACGGCCAGGGCCGCGTTGGCGCGGCGCCAGTCCTCGGCGCCGAGGTCGTTGCCGAACCCGAGCGGGCGCTTGTCGATGCTGCCGGTGCTCGTCGGCTCGTCCGGCAGCGCCGCACTCGCCTTGTCGCCGCGCTTGGCCGCCTCCGCCACGGCGCCGGTCGCGGCCGTCTCCTCCGCCTGGAAGGTGATGATCGGCAGCCCGCAGCCGCCGAGGCCGAGCAGCACGCTGAGGCCGATGGCCCGCGTGGCGCGCGGCGGCACGGTCCTCGACCGGCGGCGGACGCGAATTTCTGGGACGGCCTGGGCTTTACAGTCGCGCCGACGCATTACACCTGATCTCAAACGACGTGTTGGGCCGAAAAACGTTCGTTTCCCACGTCGGTGCCCCCGACCCGGATCTCACCACAGGATTACGCCTTGGAACGGTTAAGGATCGATGATCCCGCTTCCCGCAGCGCGACCGGGGACGCCACGGGGCCCGGCGACGACTTCACCCGCACCACCGATCCCTGGGCGCTGTTCGCGGCCTGGATGGCGGAGGCCGAGGCGTCGGAACCCAACGATGCCAATGCGATGGCGCTGGCCACGGCCGGCGCCGACGGGCTGCCGGACGTGCGCATCGTGCTGCTGAAGGGCGTCGATGCGCACGGATTCGTGTTCTACACCAACCTCGACTCCGCCAAGGGCGACGCGTTGCGCGAGAACCCGCAGGCCGCCCTGGTGCTGCATTGGAAGAGCCTGGGCCGTCAGGTCCGCGCCCGCGGCCCGGTGACCCACGTGACGGCCGAGGAGGCGGATGCCTACTTCGCCAGCCGCGCCCGCAACAGCCGCCTCGGAGCCCATGCGAGCCGCCAGTCGCGCCCGCTGGCCGACCGGGAGACCCTCGAGCGCGCGGTCGAGGCCCTGGCCGAACGTTACGGGGAGGGCCCGGTGCCGCGCCCGGAGAACTGGACGGGCTTTCGCATCGCGCCGGTCTCGATCGAGTTCTGGCAGAACGGCCCGTTCCGCCTGCATGATCGCGTCCGCTTCACCCGCGACGGCGAGGCTTCCGGCGGCGGGGTCTGGCGCGGGGCGCGTCTCTATCCCTGAGGCGGATCGACGGCTCTCCGCCGTCGGGGCGCCGGCATCTTGGTGCGTCGCGGGATGACCCTGGATTTTAGGACCCGCGCCCCTTATTCCTGGGCGTGGCGTGGGGGCTTCTCGGCGGCGCGGCGGCCTCGCCGGCCGGACGCCTCCCGATCCTGAAGGAACGGTCTTGGCCTCATCCAACGAACGCCGGCGCATCATGCTGCTCACGGGGGCGAGCCGTGGGATCGGCCACGCCACCGTCAAACGGTTCTCGGCCGCCGGCTGGCGGGTGATCACCTGCTCGCGTCATCCCTTCCCCGAGAACTGCCCCTGGGAGATGGGTCCGGAGGATCACCTCCAGGTTGACCTGTCCGACCCCGAGGATACGGTGCGGGGCATCGAGGAGGTGGCCGGGCGCCTCGCGGCCGAGGGCGGCCTCCTGCACGCCCTCGTCAACAATGCCGGCATCTCGCCGAAGGGTCCGCAGGGCGAACGCCTGGGCGCCATCGCCACCGAGTTCGGGGACTGGCAGCGGGTGTTCCAGGTCAACCTGTTCGCACCCCTCCTCCTGGCCCGCGGCCTCTGCGAGGAGCTGACCCGGGCCAAGGGCTCCATCGTCAACGTCACGTCGATCGCGGGCTCGCGCGTCCATCCCTTCGCGGGCGCCGCCTACGGCACCTCCAAGGCGGCCCTGGCCGGCCTGACCCGGGAGATGGCGAGCGATTTCGGACCCCTCGGCGTCCGCGTGAACGCGATCTCACCGGGCGAGATCGACACCGCGATCCTGTCGCCGGGCACCGACAAGATCGTCGCCGGCATCCCGCAGCGCCGGCTCGGCACCCCCGACGAAGTCGCCAAGGCGATCTACTTCCTGTGCACCGAGGCCTCGTCCTACGTGAACGGCGCCGAGCTGCACATCAACGGCGGACAGCATGTCTGAACGGGGGATGCGCCGCGCGCTTCTCGTCGGACTCCTGATCGCCGCGACCCCCGCCCGGGCGCAGCCCTCGGTGACGATCCTCGACCTGCCTTTCCGGGCCCGCGCCCTGCGGGGGCCGGGCAGCGAGGTCGCCATCGCGGTGGCGACCTCCGGCCTGCTGCCCCTCGCACGCGCCCGCAACGCCAATCCCGCGGTGGTGGAGCCGGAGGCGCCGATCGCCGTGGTCTGGGGTGATTCCGGCGGCGCCGCCCTCAGCCTGGTCGACGGACAGGTGGCTGCCACCCTGCTCGGCGCCGAGGCGGTGGAGGGACTGGCGGCCGCCGAGACCCCGCGCGGCGCCCTGCCCGGTTCCCGCCGCGCCGTCTCCGGTCCCTTGAGCGCGCATCTGGCGAACCCGGTGCCGGCCCTGGCCGGCGGTCCCGAGCAGGCCGGAAGCCTCGTCCTCCGCGAGCGCCAGCCCGTGGCGATGGGCAGCGACCCCAAGCCCGTGCCGGTGGCCACCACCACCCTCTCCGCCGCGCCCGACACGGCCTTCGCCCTGCGCCGGCCCCGGATCGGCCGGCTGGACGGCAGGCCCATCGTCCTCGCCGTCACGATCGCGCCCGCCGGCGGGGCCGCCCTCGTCCTGTTCGCCAAGGCCGAGCCCGGCGCGGGAACACCGCCCGGCACGGGCTGGGCGCTGCTGGCGCGCAGTCCCGAGCAGGCCACGGGCCCGGGCGGCCAGCCCCTGAAGCCGGCCGCGCTCGCGGATTTCTCCGGTACCGGCCGGTCGCAGGTCGCGGCCGTGGCGGCCCCCGACGGCGTCGGCCGGCTGCAGCTCTGGGCCCTGGAGGCCGGCGCCCTGCGCCTGATCCAGGAGTCGCCGGGCTACACCAACGTCTCCCCCGGCGAGGGCGAGGCCGACCTCGCGGCCCTGGTCGAGCCGGAGCGCGAGGGCGCGCCCGAACTCGCGCTCCCGATCGCGGACCGGAGTGCCGTGGCGATCCTCTCCCTCAAGGAGGGCATCCGCGAGCGATGGCGTGCGCCCCTGCCCGGGCTCGCCGCCTTCGGCCTCGCCAGCCTCGGCCGGGGGGCGGCCACCCGCCTGCTCGTCGGCCTCGCCGACGGTCGCATCGCCGTGGTGACGCCGTGAGCGGAACCGATCCGGAGGCGGCCGCGTCGCGCCTGTTCCCGACGCGGCCCTTCGTCGGCACCTCGATCGCGGTCCTGCGCGACGACCGCGTGCTCCTCGCCGCCCGCGCCAACGAGCCGATGCGGGGCGTCTGGACCCTTCCCGGCGGCCTGGTCGAGGCGGGCGAGCCCCTGGCCGAGGCGGCCTTGCGCGAATTGCAGGAGGAGGTCGGATTGTCGGCCGAGGTGGTGGGCGTGCTCAGCCCCACCGAGATCATCCTGCGCGATCCCGAGGGACGCGTGCGCCATCACTACGTGGTCCATCCTCACGCCGCCCTCTGGCACGGTGGCGAGCCGGTGGCCGGTCCGGAGGCCCTGGGCGTCCGCTGGGCCACACTGGCCGAGCTCGAGACCCTGGCGACCACGCCCGGCCTCGCCGGAACCGTCCGCGAGGCCTTCGCCCGGATGGCCCGGCACGCGGAGCCGGCGGCGTGAGGATTCGTGACGCGGGACTCGCGGTCGCGTGCGGCCTCGCCGTGCTGACGGCTCTGCCGGATGACGGCTTCGCGCAGCAATCCCGCGGCGGCGCGTCCCGGGCGGCCCCGAAGCCGGCCGAGAAGGAGAAGGAGCCGCCGCCGCCGCCGGAGCCGCCGCCCGCGCCCTACGACCGGGACCTGCTCCGTCTCTCGGAGGTCATCGGCTCCCTCGCCTTCCTGCGCGACCTCTGCGCCGCCCCGGATGCCCCCGAATGGCCGGCCCGGATGAAGGCCCTGATGGAGGCCGAGGGCGTGACCCCGGGCCGGCGCGACCGCCTCGCCGGCGCCTACAACCGCGGCTATCGCGGCTACAGCCTGACCTACCGGGTCTGCACGCCCGCGGCCACCGAGGCGTCCACCCGCTTCGTGGCCGAGGGCGAACGCCTGTCGCACGCCCTGGCGAGCCGGTTCGGCGGGTAGTGATGCCGGTCGGCCACAGGGTCCGGGCCGCTGGCGAAAACGAAGAATTTGAGTGCCCGCGTTAACCGCTTCGCAATTCCTGGCTTTGCGAACCTCTCCGATCGCCCTATCCTCGTGGTTACTCGCCGGGTCGTTCACCGGCGCAAACGATGATGTGGCCCATGCACATGGATACGGTTTCCGCGCCCTTCGAGGCGGATCTCGACGACAAGCGCGTCGCTCTGAGCTACGTCTCGGAAGCCTTCGCCGAGGGCTGTCTCGACGGTCTCGACGGCGACTGCATGGCCCAGGCTGCCCTGTTCGCGGCCTTCCAGGAACTCGTCACGACCTATGGCGAGGAGGCGACCGCCCGCTACGCCGAGGGCTTCCCGGACCGCATCCGCGGCGGCGCCTTCACCACCAGCCCACAGCACTGACGGGACGATCCGGCGCTCGACCGATCGACGACCGAAGGGCAGGCGCCGGGCACCTGCCCTTTTTGCTGCGCGCCGGCCGTCAGGCCGGCGCAAGGGCCTCTTCGAACAGCACGGCCTCGCCGCGGGACGGTGCGGTGAGGACCCCCTCCCACATCACGCTGTTGCCGCGCACCAGGGTGCCCACCGGCCAGCCCGTCACGGTGACGCCGTCATAGGGCGTCCAGCCGCATTTCGAGGCGATCCACGCGTTGCGGATGGTCTCGCGGCGCTTGAGGTCCACCACCGTCACGTCGGCGTCGTAGCCCACCGCGAGCCGGCCCTTCCGGGCGATGCCGAACAGCCGCTTCGGGCCGGCGCTGGTGAGGTCGACGAAGCGGGCCAGCGACAGCCGGCCGGCGGCGACGTGGTCGAGCATGATCGGCACCAGGGTCTGCACCCCCGTCATGCCCGAGGGCGAATCCGGGTAGGGCTTGGCTTTCTCCGCCAGCAGGTGCGGCGCGTGGTCGGAGCCGAGGATGTCGGCGACGCCCTGCGAGAGCCCGTGCCAGATGCCGTCCCGGTGATCGGCGCCGCGCACCGGTGGGTTCATCTGCACCAGGGTGCCGAGGCGGGCATAGGCCTCGTCGCCGTCGAGGGTGAGGTGGTGGGGGGTCACCTCGCAGGTCGCCACGTCCTTGGCGCCGGCGAGATAGGCCATCTCCTCCTTCGTCGAGATGTGCAGGATGTGGATGCGGGCGCCGGTGGCCCGGGCGATGCGCACGAGGCGCTGCGTCGCCTTCAGGGCCGCCTCCGGCGAGCGCCAGACCGGGTGCGAGGACGGATCGCCCGGCACGCGCCGGTCCTTCTGCGCCCGCAGCATCGGTTCGTCCTCGGCATGGAAGGCGGCGCGCCGGCGGGTGCGCTTCAGGATCTCGGTGACGCCGGCATCGTCCTCGACCAGCAGCGAGCCGGTGGAGGAGCCGACGAACACCTTGATGCCGGCCGCTCCCGGCAGGCGCTCGAGTTCGGGCACCAGGTGCGCGTTCTCGTGGGTGCCGCCGACCCAGAACGCGAAGTCGCAATGCATCCGGTGGTGCGCCCGGGCGACCTTGTCGGCGAGCGCCTCGGCGCTGGTGGTGAGCGGGTTGGTGTTCGGCATCTCGAACACCGTGGTCACGCCGCCCATGACGGCCGCGCGCGAGCCGGATTCGAGGTCTTCCTTGTGATCGAGCCCCGGCTCGCGGAAATGCACCTGGCTGTCGATGATACCGGGCAGCAGGTGCAGGCCGGTACAGTCGCGCCGCTCGGCGGCCTGCGCCTGCGCGAGATCGCCGATCGCCGCGATGCGTCCGGCGCGGATGCCGAGATCGGCTTGGGTCGCGCCGTCCTGGTTCACCACGGTGCCGCCGGCGAGGAGGAGGTCGAAGGGCTGGTCCATTCCGAATCTCCTGGAGCCGTCCGTGGTCCGGACGCGCATTGAGACGGGGTCGCGGGCGGCTTATGTCAGCCCCGGACGGCGCGCAATGCCGCCGCCGCTCGTGAAGGAGTCGTCATGCCGATCGCCCTGCTGCCGGACCGCGCCGTCGTCACCGTCTCGGGCGAGGATGCGACGAGCTTCCTGCAGGGCGTGGTGACCTGCAACGTCGAGAGCCTGGAATCCGGCGAGGCCCGCCTCGGCGCCCTGCTCACGCCCCAGGGCAAGATCCTGTTCGACTTCCTCGTCGCTCGCACGGCCGACGGCTTTCAGCTCGACGCCGCCGCCGAGCAGGCACCCGGCCTCGCCAAGCGTCTCGGGCTCTACCGCCTGCGCGCCAAGGTGACGATCGCCCTCGACCCGACCCTCGGCGTTGCGGCCGCCTGGGACGGCGCGGAGACCGCGGCGGCGGTGACCCGCCTGCGCGACGGCCGCCTCGGCGCGCTGGGCGAGCGCCTGACCTTCCGGCTCGGGGCCTTCTCGGCGGACGCGACGGAGGCCGACTACCACGCCCACCGCATCGCCCTCGGCATCCCCGAGGGCGGGCGCGACTTCCCCTGGTCCGACGCCTTCCCGCACGAAGCGCTGATGGACCAGCTCGGCGGCGTCGACTTCCGCAAGGGCTGCTATGTCGGCCAGGAGGTGGTCTCGCGCATGCAGCATCGCGGCACGGCCCGGACGCGGATCGTCCCGCTGGTCGCGGTCTCGGACCAGGCCCTGCAGGGCGGGGCCGAGATCACCGCCGGGCAGCGCGCGCTCGGCACCGTCGGCAGCGTCGCGGGCCGGCGCGCCCTCGGCCTCCTGCGCCTGGACCGCCTCGCCGACGCCCTGGCCGCTGGCGAGCCCCTGCGGGCGGGCGCGGTCCCGGTCGGCGTCGAGAAGCCGGCCTTCGCGACCTTCGCCTTCCCCGAGACGGCCCCGGCCGGTTGAGGGCGCCACGACATCGACGCGCGGGCCGTGCCCGGCTAAACCCTCGCCGATGCCCACCGATCCCTCCGGCCTGATCCACCATCCCGACGGCTGCGCCCGCTGCTGGTGGGCCGGGCTCGACCCCGTCTACGTCGCCTATCACGACACCGAATGGGGCGTGCCCGAGCGGGACGGCCGCGCCCTCTACGAGAAGCTCATCCTCGACGGTTTCCAGGCCGGCCTGTCCTGGATCACCATCCTGCGCCGCCGCGAGGGCTTCCGCCGCGCCTTCGCGGACTTCGACCCGGAGGTGATCGCGCGCTTCACGGACGCGGACGTGGCCCGCCTGATGCAGGATACAGGCATCATCCGAAACCGGGCCAAGATCGTCGGCACCATCGCGGGCGCCCGGGCCTACCTCGCCATCGAGGCGCGCGGGCCGGGCTTCTCGGCCTTCCTCTGGGACTTCGTCGACGGCGCGCCGATCCAGGGCACGGCGCAGGATCGGCGGGGCATCGCCACCGAAACCGACGTCTCGGGAAAACTGTCCAAGGCCCTGAAGGCGGAGGGTTTCACGTTCTGCGGGCCGACCATCGTCCACGCCTTCATGCAGGCGGTGGGCCTCGTCAACGATCACCTCGTCGGTTGCCACCGGCACGGGCCCTGCGCCGCCCTCGGGGATCGGACGACGGGGAGCTCGCCATGAGCGGCGACCGCGGCCGCGCCTGGCAGCGGATGCTGTCGGGACGGCGCCTCGACCTCCTCGACCCGGCCCCGCGCGACATCGAGATCGCCGACATCGCCCACGGGCTCGCCCGCGTCGCCCGCTGGAACGGGCAGACGGCCGGGCCGCACGTCTTCTCCGTGGCCCAGCACGCCCTGCTGGTGGAGGCCATCGGCCGTGCGCGGGCGCCGGACCTGCCCGGCGTCGACTGCCTCGAACTGCTGCTGCACGATGCCCCCGAATACGTCATCGGCGACATCATCTCCCCCTTCAAGGCGGCCATCGGCGATTCCTACAAGGCGGTGGAGCGCCGGCTGCTCACCGCCATCCGCCAGCGTTTCGGCCTGGCCGAGCCGGGTCCGGCGCTGTCCGCCCTGGTCAAGCTGGCCGACGGCATCGCCGCCTATCACGAGGCGACGTGCCTGGCCGGGTTCTCCGAGGCCGAGGCCGAGGCGATCTTCGGGGCCCGCGTGCCCCTCGGCCCCGAGGCCGAGGCGCTGCTGGCACCCTGGCCCACCGGCATGGCGCAGGCGCGCTTCCTCGCCCGTTTCCAGGCCCTCGCGCAACCGGATCCCGCCTGATGCCGCATCTCCAGGTCTGCCCCCTGTCGCGCCTGCCCGAGACCCTGGACGCCTCCGGCGCGACCCACCTGATGACCCTGATGAAGGTCGGTACCGCCATCGCCCGGCCCGAGGGCATCGCGGAGGGGCGCCACTGCGTGGTCGAGGTCAGCGACATCGTCGCGCCGATGGACGGGCACGTCACGCCGGGCGAGGTCCACGTCGCGCAGATCCTCGACTTCGCCAGGGCCTGGGACCAGTCGCGCCCCCTGTTGATCCACTGCTACGCCGGCATCAGCCGCTCGACGGCGGCCGCCTACATCGCCGCCTGCGCCCTCGCGCCGGAGCGCGACGAGGCCGAGATCGCCCGGTCCCTGCGCATGGCGGCCCCGTCCGCGACGCCCAACGCCCTGTTCGTGGCCATCGCCGACCGCATGCTGGGCCGGGACGGGCGCATGGTCGCGGCGATCGCGGAGATCGGGCGCGGCGCCGAGGCCTTCGAGGGCGAACCGTTCCGCCTCGCGTTCGCATCCGACATTCGGGTCGTGGGTTAAGGCTCTGAAGGACAAAACTGTTCGGCGATGTCCATTGGACCCGAGGCGTGCGAATCGAGGCGTCGAGGGTGTGGCGCAAACGCCGCCCCGGACGACGAAACGACGATCCGCAGGCCGGATCGGGTTGTCGGCTTCCGGGCCGGAGGCTTAGACCGTCCGGATCACGGGGTAGTTTAGAATGAGTGTCACGCGACCCGCCGTTGCGTCGACGTCCGGCACGGACGAACCGAGCCTCGACCTGCCTTTCGAGAAGGCGCTGGAGCAGCTCGAGGACATCGTGCGCCGCCTGGAGAAGGGGGACGTCCCCCTCGACGAGTCGGTGGCGATCTACGAGCGCGGCGAGGCGCTGAAGCGCCATTGCGAGGGCCTGCTTCAGAAGGCCGAGGCACGCATCCAGAAGATCACCCTGGGTCCCGACGGCAGGGCGGCCGGCGTCGCTCCCCTCGACGTCGACTAGGGAGCGGTCCCGCTCCCGAACGAAATAATCCATTGGCGCCAAATCATTGCGCGCATGTTTTCCCTCCGGGCGTGAGGTTGGTTCGGTGTCACGACAAGAAACCTCGCAAGACAAGATCGCGCAAGAGAAGGCCGCGCGGGAGAAGGTCTCTCCGGGCCTGGCGCAGGCGTCGTCGGTGTCGTCCTCGGAGGCGACGGCGATCCTGGACGGTCTGGCGGAGCCTTCGGCGCTGCGGCGGCTGCCCGAGAGCGCGCTTCAGGCGGTGGCGGACGCGGTGCGCACCGAGATGATCGACGCGGTCTCGGTCACGGGCGGGCATCTGGGTTCGGGGCTGGGCGTGGTCGAGCTGACCGTGGCGCTCCATCACGTGTTCGACACCCCCGACGACCGCATCGTCTGGGACGTCGGCCACCAGGCCTACCCGCACAAGATCCTCACGGGCCGGCGCGACCGCATCCGCACGCTGCGCCAGCCCGGCGGCCTGTCGGGCTTCACCAAGCGCTCGGAGAGCGTCTACGATCCGTTCGGGGCGGCCCATTCCTCCACCTCGATCTCGGCGGCGCTGGGCATGGCGGTGGCGCGCGACCTCGACGAGGCGGCGGCCAAGGCCAAGGGCTCGGCCGCGCCCAAGCGCCGCAACATGGTGGCGGTGATCGGCGACGGCTCGATGTCGGCGGGCATGGCCTACGAGGCCATGAACAATGCCGGCGCCCTGCACTCGCGCCTGATCGTCATCCTCAACGACAACGACATGTCGATCGCGCCCCCCGTGGGCGCCATGTCGGCCTACTTCGCGCGGCTGGCCTCGGGGGGCACCTACCAGTCCCTGCGCGAGACCGCCAAGCAGCTGGGCAAGCTCCTGCCCAAGGGGCTCTACCAGCGCGCGGCCGCGGCCGAGGAATACGCCCGCTCCCTGGTGGTGGGCTCGGGCACGATGTTCGAGGAGATGGGCTTCCACTATGTCGGACCCGTCGACGGGCACAATCTCGACCATCTGCTGCCCGTCCTGAAGAACGTGCGCGACAGCGAGCAGGGGCCGATCCTGCTGCACGTCGTGACCCAGAAGGGCAAGGGCTACGCACCGGCCGAGGCCAGCGCCGACCGCTACCACGGGGTGGTCAAGTTCGACGTGCTCTCGGGGGTCCAGGCCAAGGCCAAGCCGAACGCGCCGGCCTACACCCGGGTGTTCGGCGAGAGCCTGATCAAGTGCGCCGATGCCGACGACAAGGTGGTGGCGATCACGGCGGCGATGCCGGGGGGCACGGGCATCGACCTGTTCGGCAAGGCGCATCCGGAGCGCACCTTCGACGTCGGCATCGCCGAGCAGCACGCGGTGACCTTCGCGGGCGGCCTGGCGACGGAGGGCTACAGGCCGTTCGTGGCGATCTACTCGACCTTCCTGCAGCGGGCCTACGACCAGGTCGTGCACGACGTGGCGCTGCAGAACCTGCCCGTGCGCTTCTGCATGGACCGGGCGGGACTCGTCGGCGCGGACGGGGCGACGCATGCGGGCGCCTTCGATCTGGCCTATCTCTGCTGCCTGCCGAACATGACGGTGATGGCGGCCTCGGACGAGGCCGAGCTGGTGCACATGGTGGCCACGTGCCACGCGCACGACAGCGGCCCGATCGCCCTGCGCTACCCGCGCGGCGAGGGCGTCGGCGTGGACCTGCCCGAGCGCGGCGACGTGCTGCCGATCGGCCGGGGCCGGATGGTGCGCGCGCCCGAGGGGGCGCGGGTGGCGCTGCTGGCGCTCGGCACGCGGCTGTCGGAGGCGCTGAAGGCGGCCGACGCGCTGGAAGCGGAGGGGATCGCGGTGAGCGTGGCGGATGCGCGCTTCGCCAAGCCGCTGGACGAGGCGCTGATCCTGGACCTGGCCGGCCGCCACGAGGTGCTGGTGACGCTGGAGGAGGGCTCGGTGGGCGGCTTCGGGGCGATGGTGCTGCACCTGCTGGCCGAACGCGGCGCGCTGGATGCCGGCCGGGTCCGGGTGCGCACGCTGACGCTGCCCGACACCTACCAGGACCACAACACCCCCGACGCCATGTACGCCGAGGCCGGCCTCGACGCCGCAGGCATCCTCAAGACCGTCAAAGCCGCACTCCCCGAGCGGAAGG
>NZ_JBKEZQ010000030.1:0-40411 GCF_053345175.1 Methylobacterium sp. M6A4_1b | reverse complement strand
GCCGATGAAGCCCTGCAGGTAGGCGATCTCCTCCAGGCAGGCCACCTGCAGGCCCTGGCGGTGCTGGAGCGTGCGCACGAACTCGGCCGCCTCCAGCAGGCTGTCATGCGTGCCCGTGTCGAGCCAGGCATAGCCGCGGCTCATGCGCTCCACGTGCAGTTGCCCGCGCGCGAGATAGGCCTCGTTGACGCTGGTGATCTCGAGCTCGCCCCGGGCCGAGGGCGTCACGCCGGCGGCGATGTCGAGGACCTGGTTGTCGTAGAAGTACAGGCCCGTCACCGCCCAGGGGCTCTCGGGCGTCACCGGCTTCTCGACGAGGCGTAAGGGGCGTCCGTCGGGGCCGAGGGTGACCACGCCGTAGGCCGAGGGGTCGTCGACGTGGTAGGCGAACACCGTGGCGCCGGTCTCGCGGGCGCGGGCCTGGGCCAGCATCTCGCGCATCCCCGAGCCGAAGAACAGGTTGTCGCCCAGAACCAGGGCGACGCTGTCGTCGCCGACGAACTCGCGCCCGATCAGGAAGGCCTGGGCCAGCCCCTCCGGCCGGGGCTGGAGCGCGTAGCTGAAGGACAGCCCGAACTGCTCGCCGGTGCCGAACAGGCGCTTGTAGTTGTCGAGGTGCTCGGGGCTGGAGATGATCAGGATCTCGCGGATGCCCGCCAGCATCAGCACCGAGACCGGGTAGTAGATCATCGGCTTGTCGTAGACCGGCAGCAGCTGCTTGTTGATCGACAGGGTGGCCGGGTGCAGGCGCGTGCCCGTGCCGCCGGCCAGAACGATCCCCTTCATGCCTGTGTCTCCGTCGTTGTCCGTTCGGGGCCGACCAGCCGGTCGAGGATGTCGTCCAGGGCCTGTTCCCAAGGCCGCGGCCTCAGGCCGTAGGCGGCCGTGAGGCTCGCCGTCGAGAGCACCGAATAGGCCGGCCGGCGGGCCGGGGTCGGGAAGGCGCTGGTGGGAATGGCGTCCACCGGCACCGCGCGGGCGCCGCGCCGGGCCGCGCCCGCCACGATGGCGCGGGCAAAGCCGCACCAGGTGGTGGCGCCCGCATTGACGAAGTGGTGCGTGCCGGTGGGCGCGCCGGGGTCGCGGGCCAGCGCCTGGGCGATCTGGGCCAGGCCGGCGGCGAGGTCGCCCGCGCTGGTCGGGCTGCCGTGCTGGTCGTCGACCACGCTCAGGCGCTCGCGCTCGTTCGCCAGGCGCAGCATCGTCTTGACGAAGTTGCCCCGGTGCGGGCTCATCATCCAGGCGGTGCGGATGATGGCGTGGCGCGGGTTGGCGCTGCGCACCGCGATCTCGCCGGCCGCCTTGCTGGCGCCGTAGACGCTCTGCGGGTCGACCGGCGTGTCGGGGGTGCAGGGGGCCTCGGTCCGTCCGTCGAAGATGTAGTCGGTGGAAACGTGCACGAGCGGGATGCCGGCCTCTGCGGTGGCCGCGGCGAGCAGTGCCGGTGCCACCGCGTTCAGGCTCCAGGCCGCGGCGATCTCGCTCTCGGCCCGGTCGACCGCGGTGTAGGCGGCCGCGTTGACCACCGCCGCGTAGGGGCGCGCGCCGAGAGCCGCCGCGATCGCGGCGGCGTCGGTGACGTCGAGGGCCGTGCGGCTCGGGGCGTGCAGGCGCGTGCCCGCGTCCCAGAGCGCCGGCGCCTGCAGCTCGGTGCCGACCTGGCCGGCCCCGCCGAGGATCAGGATGTCGCGCGGTGCGGCGTTCTCGGAGGCTGCCATCGGGCTCACCCCGCCTTCGGGGCGGTGCCCAGGCCGAGGCGCTCGCCGGTGTAGCGGCCCTCGCGGATCGGGCGCCACCAGGCCTCGTTGGCGAGATACCAGCGCACGGTCTCCTCCAGGGCGCGCTCGAAGTCCTGGGTCGGGTGCCAGCCGAGCTCGGCCTCGGCCTTGGCGGGGTCGATGGCGTAGCGCCGGTCGTGGCCGGGCCGGTCGGCGACATAGGTGATCAGCCGCGCGTGGGGGGCCTGCTCCGGGCGCAGGCGGTCGAAGGCGGCGCAGAGCGCCTGGACCACGCCGAGGTTGTTGCGCACCGCGCGCCCGCCGAGCAGGTAGGTCTCGCCGACCCGGCCCCGCTCCAGCACGGCCACGAGGCCGCGGGCATGGTCCTCCACGTGGATCCAGTCGCGCTCGTTCAGGCCGTCGCCGTAGACGGGCAGCGGCTTGCCCTCCAGCGCGTTGAGGATCATCAGCGGGATGAGCTTCTCGGGGAAGTGGCGCGGGCCGTAGTTGTTCGAGCAGTTGGTGACCAGGACGGGCAGGCCGTAGGTCTCGTGCCAGGCGCGGGCGAGATGGTCGGAGGCGGCCTTCGAGGCCGAGTAGGGCGAGCGCGGGTCGTAGCGGCTCGCCTCGGTGAAGAAGCCGTCGGGCGGCAGCGAGCCGTAGACCTCGTCCGTGGAGACGTGCAGGAAGCGGAAGGCCGCCTTTTCGGGTCCCGCCAGCGTCTCCCAGTGGCTGCGCGCCCCGTCGAGCAGGACCTGGGTGCCGACCACGTTGGTGCGGATGAAGGCGCCCGGATCGGTGATCGAGCGGTCGACGTGGCTCTCGGCGGCCAGGTGCATCACCGCCTCGGGCCGGAAGTCGGCGTAGAGGGCGTGCACGGCTCCCGGATCGCAGATGTCGGCCTCCACCAGGCGGTGGCGCGGGTCGTCCGCCAGCGGCTGGAGCGAGATCGGGTTGGCTGCGTAGGTGAGCGCGTCGAGGGTCGCCACTTCGTGCCCCAGATCCTGCACCAGGTGCAGCACGAGCGCCGATCCGATGAAGCCGCAGCCGCCGGTGACCAAGATGCGCATGGGATGACGGGTCTCTCGTGAGGCCGGATCGATGGACGATCCGGCGATGGGGTGATGCGGCGGGACCGGCGCCGGCCGGGCCGTTCGCCGCAAGAATCGTCCGCCGCAAGAATCGTCCGCCGCAGGAGCTTCAGAAAAGCGGCGGAAGATCGGCCAGGCGCGGGGCGACCCGGTCCTTGGCCGAGAGCTGGGCCTCGGCCTCGCTCACCGGCCAGGCGATGGCGAGCGCCGGATCGTTCCAGAGCAGGCCGCCGTCGTGCTCGGGGCTGTAGACCCCGCCGGCGACCTTGTAGGCCACCATGGTGTCGGGTTCCAGGGTGCAGAAGCCGTGCCCGAAGCCGACCGGGATGTAGAGCTGCTCGCCGCCTTGCGCATCGAGGCGCACGGCCACGTGCCGGCCGAAAGTGGGCGAGGCGCGGCGCAGGTCGACGGCGACGTCCAGGATGGCGCCGGAGAGCACCCGGATCAGCTTGGCCTGGGCCATGGGGGCGCGCTGGAAGTGCAGGCCGCGCACGGTGCCGCGCGGGGCGGAGAAGGACTGGTTGTCCTGGACGAACACGTCCGCGATGCCGGCGCGCGACAGGATGTCGGCCCGGTAGGTCTCCGAGAACCAGCCGCGTTCGTCGCCGAAGCGCGCGGGCACCACCCGCCGCACCGCCGGAATCTCCGTCTCGATCACCTGCATGCCGGGTAAACCTCGAAAGCGTGAACCTGATCCGTCCTTGGCAGGGCTCGATCCCGCGCTGTCAAGCGTCGGAGGTGGCTGTTCGACGTCGATCCCATCTCCACGGTGGCAGGGCGTCGATGCGATCCCGGGCGCGCGGCCCTGTTTCCGACACAGGACCTCGCGACACCTGACGGGGTTCGACGTTGATGGACCTCTCAACCCCCGGGCATCGGGATCGGCCCGGACGGAAAGTACCGATGATCGCCATTCAGATCACCGCCGGAACGTTCGGCCCTGGGCCGGGATCGTACGAATTCGGCGTCTTCGGGTTGCCCGACGGAAGCCTGCGGGGGGTCGAGGACCTGGAGGACCTGGTCGTCGCGCCGCCTGAGCGGGAGACGCCGCGGCGCAGCGGCATCGCGCGGGGCCTGCGGGAGGCCCTGGCGGCCACCGGCCCTCTGCCGAACCCGCTGGGCCTCGCCGCCGCCATCGCGCAGGCCGGCCTCGACGTCCTCGGCGGCGACGCGCAGCCGGCCTGGTCCGTCGAGCTCCGGTTCCGGGACGGCGCCTCCGCGCTGGTTCGGACCGACGCCGAGACGGCGGCCCGGATCGAGCGGGACCGGGAGGTGGTGCGGCGGGCCGGCCTGCGCCTGCTCCCCCGCGTCACGGCCCCGTCCGGGGCGGAGGCCCCGCTGCCGGACGCCGACGGGGAAGGCACCCCGGGCGACGCATCCGCGCCCGACGGACAGAGCCTCTCTGCGCTCTTCGCCTACGAGAAGCGCGGGGGGCGCGTGCGCCGCCTGTCCAAGGCGCTCGACGGCGCCTGATCCGCCGGGACCGCCGGATCAGCCCTCGATGACGCTCACATGGGCGGCGACCACCTTCCAGCCTTCGGGAAAGCGGATCCAAGTCTGGCTCTGGCGCCCGATCCGGCCCGGCGCGCCGGGCCGGGTGAACAGCGTCATGGCGATCCCGGTATCGGCACCGTACGTGGTGATGACCGTGTCCCGGAGCTCGCGGGCCAGGCCCTCGGGCGAGCGCGCCCGGCGGAAGGCCCGGATCGCGTCCATCCCATAGAGGTTCTCACCTCCGCCGTAGCGGATCGTCCGCGGATCGTCGTGGAACAGGGCCTCCAGGGTCGGCACGTCGTTGCCCACCAGGGCCGCCTCGTAGGCCGCGAAGGCGGCCTCCACCTCGGCCTTCACGGCCGGATCGTCGATGATCATCGCGGCCTCGCTCACAGGTTCGCCACGGAGGCCCGGACCACACCGTCCCGCTCCAGCTGGTGGGCCACCCGCAGGGCGTGGTCCTCGCGCCAGGGCGCCGCGATGACCTGGACGCCGAGGGGCAGGCCGTCGTCGAGGCGCACCGGCACCGCCACCACCGGCAGGCCGATGAAGGAGATCGGCTGGGTGAACACGCCGATATTGGCCCGCACCGGCAGGGTCACCCCGTCGAGGACGAAGGTGGTCTGCCCCGAGCGGGGCGCACGGCACGGGGTGGCGGGTGCCAGGATCACGTCGACCTCGCGGAACAGGTCGTGCACGGCGGACCGGTACCAGCGGCGGAAGCGCTGCGCGCGCTCGACCAGCGGGGCGGGGATCATGGCCCCGGCGATCAGCCGGTCGCGCACGGCCGGATCGAACGCGTGACCCCGGCTTCGCAGGCGGTCGAGATGGAGGGCCGCCCCTTCCGCCGCCGTGATGAGATAGGCCGCCGCCCGGGCGCGGGCCGCCTCCGGGATCTCGACGCTGCGCGCGGCGCCGAGGGCGCGGGCGACGGCGGCCACCGCCGCGAAGGCCTCGGCGTCTCCGCCGCGCGCGAAGTAGCCGCCCGCCACCGCGACGCGCAGGCCGCCGAGGCCCTCGGCGAGGCCGGGCAGGACCGGCTCGGCCGCCCGCGTCGAGGCCACGGCATCCTCCGGGTCCGGCCCCTGCATGGCGTCGTAGCTGAGAGCGAGGTCCGTGACGCTGCGGGCCATGGGGCCGAGATGGTCGAGGCTGCCGACGAAGGGGAAGCTGCCCGCCCGCGTCAGGCGCCCGTAGGTGGGCTTGAGGCCGAAGCAGCCGCAGAAGGCGGAGGGCACCCGGATCGAGCCGTTGGTGTCGGAGCCCAGCGCGATCGGCACCAGACCGGCCCCGATGGCGCCCCCCGAGCCCCCGGACGAGCCCCCGGACATGTGCCCGAGGTCGTGCGGATTGCGGGTCGGTCCGTCATGGACGTTCTCGCCGGTGAAGTCGTAGGCGTATTCGCCCATGTTGAGGCCGCCGACCAGGATCGCGCCCGCCGCCTCCATCCGGCGCACCAGGGCGCCGTCGCGGGCCGCCGGGGCCCGGTCGCGGTTGATCTTCGAGCCGGCCCGGGTCGGCAGGCCGGCGATGTCGAACAGGTTCTTGACCGCGAAGGGCACGCCGGCCAGTGGCCCCGCGGGCTCGCCGCGTGCCTGGGCCGCGTCCACGGCCGCGGCACGGGCCTGCGCGCGCTCCGCCAGCACGTCCGTGAAGGCGTTCACCGCGCCGTCGACCCGCGCGATGCGCGCCAGGGTCGCGGCGACGTTCGCGGCGGCGGTCGTGGTTCCGTCGCGAAACGCCGTCGCCAGCGCCTCGGCCGTCAGCGTGCTCGGATCGGGACGCGGGTCCGGCATCGTGTCGGATCCGCTCATGCTTCGTAGACCGGGGCGGCGTCCGCCTCGTCGGGCAGGGGAAACGCGGCCACGGTGGCGGCCGCGGCGCGCAGGACGGCGAGGTTGCTGCCGATGGCGCCGATCCAGGCCGGATCGAGGGGAATGGCGAGCAGCCCGGCCGCCGCGTCGATATAGGCGTCGAGGCCGCCGGGCGGCGGGTCGTTGGGCTCCGACATGAGCGTCCTCCCGAGGTGTTCCCCCCCGCGCGGCCGGAATCCCGGCCACGCGGAGCGGCGTCTATTCTGCCGCCACGGCGGCGTGAGTCGAGGGCGGCCGTGCCGGTGCGGCCGCCGTGGAGCGCGCCGCGGCGTAGAGCAGGGCCGCCACCATCGCGTACGCAAGCGCCAGGCCGGGCGTCACCGCGATGCCGACGGCGGGGCCGTGCATGAAGCCGAAGAAGGTCAGCGCCGCTCCGGCGAGGGCGAAGGCGGCCGCCTTGGCGAAGTCGCGCTCGATGATGAACACCGCGATGGCGCCGAGGATCAGTCCCCCCAGGATCGCGCCCTCGCCGAGGACGCCCAGGCCCTCGTAGAGCACGCCCGCCTGCCCCAGCTTGGCGAGGCCCACCGCCGCCGCGCTGGTGCCGGCCGCGCCCAGCGCCCCGTCGATCAGGGTCTTGGCCCAGGCGGCGAGATGCGGCGCGAAGGCGAGCACGATGGCCGGCGCGTGGGAATGGGGCGTCTCCTGGAAGGCCTGCGCGCCGATGAGCATGCCGATGTAGAGCAGGATCGGGGCGATCGCGACCACGGGCACGAGGCTGGAGAGGAGCGAGACCAGGTTGAGCCAGCACAGGAGCAGGACCACCGCCCCGGTGGCGAAGGAATAGCCGATGCGCCCGCCCATCGCCTTCCAGCCGGGATGGCCGATATAGACCGCATTGATGAAGGGGTTGCCCATCAGGCAGCCGATCAGGCTGACGACGCCGTCGGCGGTGAGCACCCGGGTGGTGGGATAGGGGTCGCCCGCCACCTCGGCGCTCTCGACGTTGTCCATGGCCTCCACGAGGTCGTAGATGCCGAACGGGATCGCGGTCACGAGGATGATCCCGATGAAGTCGAAGCCCGAGAAGACGTGACCGACGGCGGGCAGCGGCACCGAGAAGCCGACGCCCTGGAGCGCCGCCGCGAGGCCGGGGCCGCTGACGCCGCCCAGGTCGAGGCCGAACAGCTTGGCCCCCCAGGCCACCACCATCCCGAACAGGATCGCCACGAGGCCCGCCGGCAGGCGGCCCGGGTAGCGCAGGCCCCCGAACCAGGCGAGCAGGATGATCGCGAAGGCCACGACGCCGATCACCGGGGTGGTGATGAGTTCGAGGGCCGGGCGCATGGCGATGAAGGTGACGGAGACGCCGGCCAGCGTGCCGAGCAGCGCCGCCCGCGGGGTGATCCGCCGGATCACCGGGGCGGCGAATCCGCCGATCATCAGGATGAAGCTCTGGATGAAGACCCAGGCGAGGCCCGCCTCCCAGGCCTTCAGCGGATCGCCGGTGGCGAGCTTGATCGGCAGCATGATCACGAAGACCACGATGAACATGTGCGGCACGCTGATGCCCGACGGCAGCGCGCAGACGTCGTCGCGCCCGGTCGCCTTGGCGAGCCGGTAGGCGAGCCAGCCGTAATAGGCGGTGGAGAGGCACAGCATCAGTCCGATGGCCGGCAGGATGCGCCCGAAGGTGATCGCGTCGGGCATGCCGAGCACGAAGCGCAGGAGGCCGGTGAGCACCAGGAGGTTGACGAGGATGTTGGTGCCGAAGCCGAAGAAGGCGTTCCAGTCGCCCGGCACCCAGAGCCCCGGACGGAAGCCCCCGCCGATTCCGGATGTCGCCGGCCCCGTCCCGTGTGTGTCCGCCGCCATGACCCTGGTCCTTCCTGCTGGTGTGCCGCTCCCGCGTGCCTGGACGTGGTTTCGGTCGGGCGTCGGACCCGCGCTCAGCGCCCGGCGCCGAGGACCGCGATCACCACCGACGAGTCGGCGACCCAGCCGAAGATGCCGCCCTGCGCGGCGATCATCGC
Organism: Methylobacterium sp. M6A4_1b; assembly: GCF_053345175.1. NCBI lineage: Bacteria > Pseudomonadati > Pseudomonadota > Alphaproteobacteria > Hyphomicrobiales > Methylobacteriaceae > Methylobacterium > Methylobacterium sp. M6A4_1b. The sequence goes on along the minus strand of NZ_JBKEZQ010000030.1, from coordinate 32,261 downwards.
GAGGCCGACCCGGTGGAATTCGGGAAAGTACGAGGCGCACCCGTCCCCGATCGCCACGCAGCGATAGCCGCGGTCGTTGCCCTCGCGGATCGTCGTGTGGACGCAGACCTCGGTGGTGACCCCGCAGACCAGCAGGGTGCTGATTCCGCGGGCGGCGAGGACCGCTCCGAGATCGGTGGCGTAGAAGGCGCCCTTCCCCGGCTTGTCGATGACCACTTCGCCCCGCATCGGCGCCAGCTCGGGGACGATGCCGTGGCCCGGTTCGCCCCGGATCAGGATGCGGCCCATCGGACCCGGCGCGCCGATCCGCGCGGAGGGCTCGCCCCGCTCCAGCTTGGCCGGCGGCGCATCGGAGAGGTCCGGCTTGTGGCCCTCCCGTGTATGCACGATGAGAATCCCGGCCCGGCGCGCGGCGGCGAGGACGGCGCGGATCGGCGGCACGGCCGCCTGGAGCAGCGACACGTCGTTGCCCAGGGTCTCGCCGAATCCGCCCGGCTCCAGGAAGTCGCGCTGCATGTCGATGATCACCAGCGCGGTGGTCGCGGGATCGAGGGCCAGGGGGGCGGGTTCGGCCGCGAGGATGTGGGACATGCCGGGGCACCGGGTCGGAGGGTCGTTCCCAGCGACGGGCGTGCAGAGGCTGCGCCCGACCGCGAATCTGCCCCGATCATGTATGCACGGATGCCGCGCGACACGCCCAAATTATGCCCGATCCTGCCTCGTTGTCCGGCAGGCTGCGACATTCAACGGCGCGGTCAGCGGCGCAGCCGCTCCAGGCGCAGGCCGGCCGGTTCGATGGCCGCGCGCTTTCGCCGGCCCGGGGCCTCGCGGGCCGTCGCACGGTCCTGGGCCGGGACCGCGTCCACGGCCTCGAACGCGTCCTCGACGATGCTCATGTGGATCAGCATGGCGGCATTCGCCGCGGACGCATCCCGCGACAGCACGGCGCGGACGACGGCGCCGTGCTCCGCATGCGAGCGGTGCAGGCGCCCGGGCGCCCGGAACTGCGCCCGCCGATAGGGCGTGAGGCGCTGCCGGAGGGAGATCGCGATCTCCTCCACCACGCTGTTGTGCGCTCCCGTGTAGAGGGCGCCGTGAAACGTCTGGTTCGCGTCGGCGTAGCCCTCCCGGTCACCGGCCTCGGCGAGGCGGCCCATCGCCTCGTGCAGGTTCTGCAGGGCGGCCCGCTCGGCGGGGGTCATGCTCAGGGTGGCGAGGCGCGCGCAGGTCGCCTCGACCTCGCCCATGGCGATGAAGAGCATGTCGAGCTCGTCGGGCGTGATCGTCCGCACCGTGGCGCCGATGCGGGGGCGAAGGTCGATCAATCCGGTCCCGCTGAGCAGGCGCAGGGCGTCGCGCACCGGCGTGCGCGAGACGCCGAAGCGCTTGGCGAGGACCTGCTCGTCGAGATGGACGCCCGGCGCGAGGGTTCCTGCGAGGATGTCGCCGGCGATCTCGTCCGCCAGGCGTTCGGCACGGGTTTGGGACGCGGGCACGGGCTCTCGATGGACTCGCCTGCACGGCCACGAGGCAAGCCGGAGGTCGTGGACGCATCCTAGTGCGGGTTTCGCCAAAGACCCAGGGCGCCGCGCCGGCGGATGCGGGGATTCGGCCCCGTCCCGCGTGGTTCCGGCGGCTCTGGCCCCGGAACGGGGAGGCCCGCTCGGCGAGGTCGCCACAGGAGGCGGGTCGGATCGGATTCCGGGCGGAAGGCCGTCCCGTCCCGGGCTCGGCCGACGCGGCTGTTGCAGATTTGTCGCCTTCGCGCGCCGATGCCCGGATGCCCCGCGTGCTGGCATACCGGTTGCTGCGGTGCACATCCGACGGGCGAGCAAGCCTCCGGGGGACGACATGACCATCACGAAGTTCGCTCTGCCCATGGCGGCCGCGGCCCTGTGCCTCTCCGCCCTCGCGCCGGCCATCGGTGCCGATCTGAAGACCGAGAAGGCTCCGGCGGCGCCCGCCGAGGTCCCCTCCGGGTTCTTCCTGTTCTCCGACACCCAGGTCAGCTACCGCTACCAGTTTCCCGCGGCCAACCCGGGCAGCCAGGTCCAGCGGGCCGACGGCAGCTTCCGCAATCAGGACGCCCCCAAGCACATCCTCAACATCTCCCACGCCGATGCGTGGGCCTACGGGACGAACTTCTTCTCCCTCGACATCCTGAAGTCGGGCGCCCAGTTTCCCGCCGGCGTCACCGACGGCTTCGGCGTGCCGACCTTCTACGATTACGGGAACACCGAGGCCTACGGCCTCTACCGCGGCACCCTGAGCCTGAACGCCCTCACCGGCACCAAGGCCTTCGTGGTGCCCGGGATCGTCAAGGACGTGTCCCTCGCCTTCGGCTTCGACGCCAACGCGCAGAACGACGCCTTCGGCTCCAAGAAGCGCGACGTGGTGGGCGGCCTGAACTTCGCCTTCGACGTGCCGGCGGGCTTCCTCAACGCCTCGGTGCACGCCTACAAGGAGTGGAACCGCAACGGATTCAACGTGGCGCCCAACCGCGACGTCAGCTTCGACGTCGTGCCGGAGTTCGAGATCGTCTACAACTTCCCGCTGACCTTCACGGGCCTGCCCCTGAGCATCGCGGGCTTCAACAACATCGTCCTGCCCAAGGGGCGGGGCGTGCGCGATCCGGGGGCGTTCGCCTTCAATCCGAAGACGGGCCTGGAGTTCCTGTCGCGCACCAACCTGGTTCTCGACCTGGGCAAGCTGATCTACGATCAGCCGAACCGGGTCGATGTGTTCGTCGGGTTCCAGTACTGGCACAACAAGTTCGGCAACATCGAGCGCTTCAACTTCAAGGGCACCGAGGAGAAGAGCTTCCTGGCCGGTGTCGCCTTCCACGTCCTGTAGGAGCCGGGCGCCGCGCGTCGACCGATCCGCGCTCGCCATGCAGGATGTCTGCGCCGGCGCGCGCGGACCTTGAGGAGAAGACGGACAGAATGGTCGAAGCCAGCCCATCGAAGCGCCTCTGGATCCGCAACCCCCTGGCGATCCTGGCCGAGGATTCCGGCGGCGGCATCGTCGTCGAGGGCACCCGCATCGTCGAGCGGGTGCGGACGGGCGCGGCGCCCGCCGCCCCGGTGGACGAGACCTTCGATGCCGCGCGCCACGTGGTCATCCCGGGCCTCGTCAACACGCACCACCACTTCTTCCAGACGCTGACCCGCGCCCATCCGGTGGCGATCAACAAGCCCCTCTTCCCCTGGCTGAAGGCGCTCTACACCGTCTGGGACCGGATCACCCCGGAGGCGTTCCGGCTGGCGACGCGGCTGGCCTATACCGAGCTCCTGCTCTCCGGCTGCACCACGGCGGGCGACCACCACTACCTCTTCCCCAAGGGCCTCGAATCCTCCGTCGACATCCAGGTGGAGGAGGCCGGGCCGCTCGGCATCCGCGCCTTCGTCACCCGCGGCTCCATGAGCCTGTCCGAGCGCGACGGCGGCCTGCCCCCCGAATGCCTGACGCAGGACGACGACACCATCCTGGCCGACAGCGAGCGGGTCCTGCGCCTGTTCCACGACCCGAAGCCCGGCGCGATGGTGCAGATCGGGCTCGCCCCCTGCTCGCCCTTCAACGTGACGAAGCGCCTGATGCGCGAGAGCGCGGCGCTGGCGGACGCCCACGATTGCCGCCTGCACACCCATCTCGGCGAGACGCTCGACGAGGACCGCTACTGCGTCGCGATGTTCGGCCAGCGCCCGGTGGACTATCTGGAGGAGGTCGGCTGGATGGGGCCGCGCACCTGGCTCGCCCACGGCATCCACTTCGACGATGCCGAGGTGAGGCGCCTCGGTGCCGCCGGCGTGGGCGTCTGCCACTGCCCGACCTCGAACATGACCCTGGCCTCGGGCCAGTGCCGGACCTGCGAACTGGAGGCGGCGGGCAGCCCCGTCGGCCTCGGCGTCGACGGTTCGGCCTCCAACGACAGTTCGAACCTCATGGAGGGCGTGCGCCACGCCCTGATGATCAACCGCCTGACCTACGGGGCCGAGGCCGTGACCCATCTCGACGCCCTGCGCTGGGCGACGGAGGGCTCCGCCGCCTGCCTCGGGCGCAGCGACATCGGCCGGATCGCGGAGGGCCGGGAGGCGGACCTCGCCCTGTTCACCCTCGACGAACTGCGCTTCTCCGGCGCGCACGATCCGCTGGCCGCCCTGGTGCTCTGCGGCGCCCACCGGGCCGACCGGGTGATGGTGGCGGGCGCCTGGCGCGTGGTCGACGGCCAGCCCCTGGGGATCGAGACCGGGCACTTGCGCGAGGCCCATACCCGCCTCGCCCACACGCTGTTCGGGACGCTCTAGGGTGGCGCCCGTCGCGCCCCCTGTCCGGACGGAGGGGCCGACTCCCCTGTTCGGCGCCTACGGCATCGTCAAGCGCTTCGGCGACTTCACGGCCAATGACGGGGTCGACCTGGAGATCCGGGCCGGGGAGATCCACGCGCTGCTCGGCGAGAACGGGGCCGGCAAGTCGACCCTGATGAAGATCCTGTACGGGCTCCTGGAGCCCACCGAGGGGGTGGTCACCCATCGCGGCGACGCGGTGCGTCTGGCCAATCCGGAAGCGGCCCGGGCGCTCGGCATCGGCATGGTGTTCCAGCACTTCTCCCTGTGCGAGAATCTCACCGTCGCCGAGAACATCGCCCTGGTGATGCCCCCGGCCCTGAGCGGCGGGACCCTGAAGGCGCGCATCGGCGCGGTCGGCGCCACCTACGGCCTGCATCTCGATCCCGACCGTCCGGTCTGGTCGCTGTCGGCCGGCGAGCGCCAGCGCATCGAGATCATCCGCTGCCTGCTGCAGGACCCCAAGCTCCTGATCCTCGACGAGCCGACCTCGGTGCTGACGCCGGGCGAGGCGGAGCTGCTGTTCACCGTGCTGGAGCGCCTGCGGGACGAGGGTCGGGCGCTCCTCTACATCTCGCATCGCCTCGACGAGGTGCGCCGGCTCTGCGCGCGCGCCACCATCCTGCGCGGCGGCCGGGTGGTGGGCACCTGCGACCCGCGCGCCGAGACCGCGCGCTCGATGGCCGCCATGATGGTGGGCGCGCAGGTGGGCGAGGTGACGCCGCCCTCGGGGATGCCGGCCGGGCCCGCGCGCCTGGTCCTGTCCGGGCTCGCCCTCCCCGCCCCCGGCCTGCACGGCACCGCTCTCGACGGCGTCTCGCTCACCGTGCGCGGCGGCGAGATCGTGGGCATCGCGGGCATCGCCGGGAACGGCCAGGCCGAACTGTTCGACGCGCTCTCGGGCGAGGCCCTGGCGCCCGAGGCCGGGATGGTGCGGTTCGACGGCGTCGCGTCCGGGCGCCGCGGCATCACGGCCCGGCGGCGGGGCGGAGCGGGCTTCGTGCCGGAGGAGCGCAACGGCCACGGCGCGGCCCCGACCCTGAGCCTGTCCGACAACGCCATCCTGTCGCGCCATGCGACGGCCGGCCTGAGCCGCTTCGGGTTCCTGCGCCGCGCCGCCGCGAAGGCCCTGGCCCAGGCCGTGATCGGCGCCTTCGACGTGCGCAAGGCCGGACCCGACCCCGCCGCCGGCACCCTGTCGGGCGGCAACCTGCAGAAATACCTGATGGGCCGCGAGATCCTGGCCGAGCCCGGCATCCTCGTGGTCAACCAGCCGACCTGGGGGGTCGATGCGCTGGCCGCCGCCCATATCCGGCAGGCGCTCCTCGATCTGGCCGGGCGCGGCGCCGCCGTCCTGGTGATCAGCCAGGACCTCGACGAATTGTTCGAGATCGCCGGGCGCATCGCCGTGCTGCACGACGGCGCCCTGTCGCCGGCGGTGCCGGCGGCCGAGACCACCCGCGAGACCCTGGGCCTGCTCATGGGCGGGGCGGCGCCCGCGCCCGCGGCCGTGCCGGCGGCGATCCCCCCGGACCTCGCCCGGGAGCCGACCCATGCGCATTGACCTGACGCCGCGGACCAACCGCTCGGCCCTGATGGACGCGCTCTCGCCCATCCTGGCCTTCGCCGCCGCCCTGGTGGTCGGGGGCCTCGTGGTCGCCGCCATGGGCCGCTCCCCGGCCGCCGCCTTCGTCACCTACTTCGTGGCCCCCCTGAGCGAGGTCTGGTCCCTGCAGGAGGTGGCCCTGAAGGCGGCGCCCCTCGCCCTCATCGCCACCGGCCTCGCCTTCTGCTTTCGCGCCAACATCTGGAATATCGGCGCCGAGGGCCAGTTCGTGGTCGGCGGCCTGTTCGGCGGCTGGATCGGCGTCGCCACCCACGGGGCTGCCGGCAACACCCTCTGGGTGCTGCCCCTGATGCTCATCGTCGGCACCCTCGCGGGCCTGCTCTACGGGCTGATCCCGGCCCTGCTCAAGGTCCGTCTCGGGGTCTCCGAGATCCTCACCAGCCTGATGCTGGTCTACGTGGCCGAACTGCTGCTCGACTACATGGCACGCGGTCCCTTACGCGATCCGGCCGGCTTCAACTTCCCCCAGAGCGTCACCTTCGATGACGCCGCCCGCCTGCCCTACCTGATGGAAGGCGACACCCTGCATGCCGGCGTGGCGATCGCGCTCGCCGCCATCGTCCTCGCCACCCTGGTCCTTTCCCGCACCCTGTTCGGCTTCACCGTGCGGGTGGTGGGCGCCAGTCCCCGCGCGGCGCGCTTCGCCGGCTTCAGCGACGCCCGCCTGACGCTGGCGGTCTTCGCGGTTTCGGGAGGGGCGGCGGGGCTCGCCGGGATCGCCGAGGTGGCGGGCAAGATCGGCCAGCTCCAGCCCTCGATCTCGCCGGGCTACGGCTTCACCGCCATCATCGTGGCCTTCCTCGGCCGGCTCTCCCCGGTGGGGATCCTTGTGGCGGCCCTCGTCATCGCGCTGACCACCATCGGCGGCGAGGGCGCGCAGATCGACCTGAAGCTGCCCCTCGACCTGACCCGGGCCTTCCAGGGCCTGCTGCTCGCCCTGGTGCTCGGGGCCGACGCCCTGTCGCGCTATCGGGTCCGCCTCGTGCCGGGAGCGACCGCATGACCTTCCACGGCGTGAGCCTCGACATCGTCCAGATGGTGCTCGTCACCATCGTCGCCGCCGCCACGCCGCTGATGATCGCGGCGCTCGGCGAACTCGTCGCCGAGCGCGCGGGCGTGCTCAATCTCGGCGTCGAGGGCATGATGGTCTTGGGCGCGGCCACCGGCTTCGCGGTGGCGGTGGAGACCGGCTCGACGCTGGCGGGCGCCGCCGCCGGCGCCGGTGCGGGCCTCGCCCTCTCGGCCCTGTTCGGCATCCTGACGGTGGTGCTCAGCGCCAACCAGGTCGCCTCCGGCCTCGCCATGACGATCCTCGGTCTCGGGCTCTCGGGTCTCGTCGGCGCCGCCTACGTGGGCCTGAAGCGGGAGCCGGCGCCGCAGCTGGCGATTCCGGGCCTCACCGACCTGCCCGGCATCGGCCGCCTGCTCTTCGGGCAGGACGGCTTCGTCTACCTCGCCTTCGCGCTGGTGGCGGGCGTGTGGTGGTTCCTGTGGCGGACCCGCGCCGGCCTGATCCTCCGGGCCATCGGCGACGACCACACCGCGACCCACGCCCTCGGGCTCAAGGTCCGCAAGGCGCGCTTCCTCGCCGTGCTGTTCGGGGGCGCCTGCGCGGGTCTCGCAGGGGCCTACCTGTCCCTGGCCTACACCCCGTTCTGGGCGCCCGCCATGACGGCCGGGCGCGGCTGGATCGCCCTCGCCCTCGTGGTCTTCGCCTCCTGGCGCCCGCCGCGGGTGCTGGCCGGCGCGATGCTCTTCGGCGGCGCCACCGTGCTCCAGCTCCATGCCCAGGCCGCCGGTCTCGGCCTGCCGGGACAGGCGCTCTCCGCCCTGCCCTACCTCGCCACCATCCTGGCCCTGGTCTTGCTCTCCCTCGGCAGGCGGCAGGGCGGCTCCCTCGCCCCGGCGGCCCTCGGCCGGGTCTTCACCCCGCACCGCTAGGCGTGCGTCACACCTTTAAGGACATCGGATCGATGCGGATTGTGCAGGGGGCCCTGTTGGCCGTTCTCGTCCTCGGGATCGGTGGAGCGCAGGCGCAGGAGAAGAAGCCCGGCGAGAAGCTGAAGGTCGGCTTCGTCTATGTCGGCCCGGTGGCCGATTACGGCTACTCGTTCCAGCACGACCAGAGCCGCAAGGCGCTGGCGGCGGCGCTCGGCGACCGGGTCGAGACCAGCTTCCTCGAGAACGTGCCCGAGGCCGACAGCGAGCGCTCGATCGAGAGCCTCGCCCGCTCCGGCCACGGCCTGATCTTCACCACCTCGTTCGGCTTCATGGAGCCGACCCTGAAGGTCGCCAAGAAATTCCCCAAGCTGAAGTTCGAGCACGCCACCGGCTACAAGCGCGCGGCGAACGTCTCGACCTACTCGGCCCGGTTCTACGAGGGCCGCTACATCTGCGGCGAGATCGCGGGCCGGCTCTCGAAGACCGGCACGCTGGGCTACATCGCCTCGTTCCCGATCCCCGAGGTGGTGAGCGGCATCAACGCCTTCATGCTGGGCGCGCAGTCCGTGAACCCCAACATCAAGCTCAAGATCGTCTGGGTGAACACCTGGTTCGACCCGGGCAAGGAGGCCGAGGCCGCGAAGGCCCTGCTGGCCCAGGGCGCCGACATCCTGTCGCAGCACACCGATTCCGCCGCGCCGTTGCAGGAGGCGCAGAAGCAGGGCAAGCTCGCCTTCGGACAATCCTCCGACCAGATGCGCTTCGCCCCGAAGGCCCAGCTGACCTCGATCGTCGACGACTGGGACGGCTACGTCATCCAGGAGGCCAAGGCCGTCCTCGACGGCACCTGGAAGAGCCACGACACCTGGGGCGGCATCAAGGACGGCATGGTCGTGCTGGCGCCCTTCGCCAACATGCCCGACGACGTCAAGGCCAAGGCCGAGGCCAGCAAGAAGGCGATCGCGGACGGCACGCTCCATCCGTTCCACGGCCCCGTGTTCAAGCAGGACGGCACCGAGGTGGTGAAGGCGGGCGAGAACGCGCCCGATCCGATGATCCTGGGCATGAACTGGTACGTGAAGGGCATCGACGACAAGCTGCCGCAATAGGCGGATCGAGACCCCTCCCCCCTTCGCGGGGGAGCGTGGTCGCGGAGCGACCGGGCAAGGGGCGACGTCCCCGGACCCGGTGCTCCCCTCTCCCGCATCGGAGGGAGGGATCCGCGTTCCACCATGAGAGGCCGCATGAGACACGCCATCCGTTTCCTCCTCGGTCACGAGGCGCGCACGATCGAGGCCTGCGACCCGACCCTGACCGTGCTCGACTGGCTGCGCGGGTCCGAGCGGTTGATCGGCACCAAGGAGGGCTGCAACGAGGGCGATTGCGGCGCCTGCACGGTGGTCGTGGTGCGTCCCGAAGGCCCGGCCGGCGCCGAGCGCCTGCGCTACCGCACCGTCGATGCCTGCATCACGTTCCTCGGCATGCTCGACGGCTGCCAGCTCCTGACCGTGGAGCACCTGCGCGCGGCCGACGGGACCCTGCATCCGGTGCAGCGCCTGATGGTGGAGGAGCACGGCTCGCAATGCGGCTTCTGCACGCCGGGCTTCGTGATGTCGCTCTTCGCCCTGACCAAGGACCCGCCCGCGGCGGCCGGTGAGGTCTGGGTCTCGCCGAGCCCCATCGACGACGCGCTCGCCGGCAACCTCTGCCGCTGCACCGGCTATGCCCCCATCGTGCGCGCCGCCGAGCGGGCGCTGGCCGCGCCCGAGGCGGACGCCTTCGACGCCGCCCACGACGACACCCTCGCCCGGCTGCTGGCCCTTCGCGACGACGAGACCGTGGCGGTCTCCGGGCCGAAGGGCCGCTTCCTGGCGCCGGCCACCACCCGCGCCCTCGTGGACCTCGTGACCGTGCATCCGGAGGCGACGATCGTGGCCGGCGCCACCGACGTCGCCCTCTGGGTGACCAAGGGCCTGCGGGTCCTCGACCCGGTGATCTGGCTCGGGCGGGTGCGCGACCTCGCGACCATCGCGGAAACCCCGCAGGGCCTGCGCATCGGCGCGGGCGTCACCCTGGCGGCGGCGGGCGCCGCCCTCGCCGACCGGCACCCGGATCTCGGCGAGCTGTTCCGGCGCCACGGCGCGGCCCAGACCCGCAATGCCGGCACGCTCGGGGGCAACATCGCCAACGGCTCGCCCATCGGCGACGCGGCGCCCGCCCTGATCGCGCTGGGCGCCACGCTCCACCTCGCGAGCCGGAGCGGTCCCCGGGACCTGCCGCTCGAAGACTTCTTCGTCGCCTATGGTCGGCAGGACCGGGCCGCCGGCGAGATCGTCACCGGCGTCACCATCCCGGCGCTGCCGCGGGGGGCGCGCCTTTCGGTCTACAAGATCTCGAAGCGCTTCGACGAGGACATCTCCGCCGTGCTCGGCGCCTTCCGCCTGACCCTCGACGGCGGCCTCGTTGCAGAGGCGTGCATCGCCTACGGGGGCATGGCGGGAACCCCGAAGCGGGCCGCGCAGGCCGAGGCCGCCCTGGTGGGCCGGCCCCTCGACCCCGCATCGGTCCCCGCCTTCAAGGCGGCGCTGGCCCGGGACTTCACTCCGCTCACCGACATGCGGGCCTCGGCCGCCTATCGCCTCCGGGTCGCCGGCAACCTCATCGAGCGCCTGATCCACGAGGCCTCGCCGCGTGCGCCGGAGACCCGTCTGGCTCCCGTGGGAGCCCTGGCCCATGCGTGATCTCGCGCCCCCTGCCCTCAAGGCGGACGACCGGATCGCGGGCGGGGCCCACACCCCACGCATCCACGACAGCGCGGCGCGCCACGTCAGCGGATCGGCGGTCTATATCGACGACGCGGCCGAGCCGGCCGGCCTGCTCCACGTCTGCCTGGGGCTGAGCGAGCGCGCCCATGCCCGCCTCGTCTCGGTGGACCTTTCCCCCGTGCGCGCAGCGGAGGGCGTGGTGGCGGTGTTCACCGCCGCCGACGTGCCCGGCGTCAACGAGATCTCCGCCTCGCACCGGGACGACGAGCCGATGCTCGCCGAGGACACGGTGTCCTATCTCGGACAGCCGATTTTCGCCGTGGCGGCCCTCACCCGCGATGCGGCGCGGCGCGCCGCGCGCCTGGCGAGCATCACCTACGAGGACCTCGTCCCCGTCCTCACCTATCGTGAGGCGCGGGCCGACGGACACCTCGTCTGGCCGCCCATGACCCTGACGCGCGGCGATTCCGACGCGGTGCTGGCGCAGGCCCCCGGCATCGTCCGCGGCCGCATGGCCATCGGGGGCCAGGAGCACTTCTACCTCGAGGGCCAGATCGCCCTCGCGATCCCGGGCGAGGACGACGAGGTCACGGTCCACACCTCGACCCAGCACCCGTCCGAGGCCCAGGCCCTCGTCGCCAAGGTGCTCGGCACGGTGAATTCCGCCGTGACGGCCGAGGTCCGCCGGATGGGCGGCGGCTTCGGCGGCAAGGAGAGCCAGTCGAACCTGTTCGCCTGCGTCGCCGCGCTGGTCGCCAAGAAGACCGGCCGCGCCGCCAAGATCCGGCCCGACCGCGACGACGACATGGTCATCACCGGCAAGCGCCACGACTTCGAGGTCGACTACCTCGTGGGCCACGACGCGGACGGACGGATCCTGGCCGTCGACATGCAACTCGCCGCCCGCTGCGGCTGGGCCGCCGACCTGTCGGGACCGGTCACCGACCGGGCGCTGTTCCACGCCGACAATTGCTACCATTACCCGGCGGTGCACCTGACCTCGCGGCCCTACCGCACCCATACCCAGTCCAACACCGCCTTCCGGGGCTTCGGCGGACCCCAGGGCATGGTGGCGGCCGAGCGGGTGATCGAGGAGGTGGCCTATGCCTGTGGCCTCGACCCGCTCGAGGTGCGCAAGCGCAATTTCTATGGGACCGAGACCGACAACGTCACCCCCTACCACCAGACCATCGCCGACAATTGCATCCGGGACCTGGTGGGCAAACTCGAAGCGGATTGCGACTATGCCGGCCGGCGCGCCGCCCTGCACGCGGCCAACGCGACGAGCCCGGTGATCAAGCGCGGCATCGCCCTGACCCCCGTGAAGTTCGGCATCTCCTTCACCTCCACCGCCTACAACCAGGCCGGCGCGCTGGTGCACATCTACAACGACGGCTCGGTCGGCCTGAACCACGGCGGCACCGAGATGGGCCAGGGGCTCTACGTCAAGGTGGCGCAGGTGGTGGCCGAGGAGTTCCAGATCGACGCCGACCGCGTCCGCATCACCGCGACGACCACCGGCAAGGTGCCCAACACCTCGGCCACCGCCGCCTCCTCGGGGGCCGACCTCAACGGCATGGCGGCCCGCGCCGCCGCCCAGACCCTGAAGGGCCGCCTCGTCGCCTTCGCGGCGGAAGCCTGGAGCGTGCAGCCCGAGACGGTGCTGTTCCTGCCCAACCGGGTCCGGGTGGGGAACCAGGAGATCGCCTGGGGCGAACTGATCCACAAGGCCTACCTCGCCCGCGTGCAGCTCTCGGCCACCGGCTTCTACAAGACGCCCACCATCCACTGGGACCGGGACGCGGGCCGTGGGCACCCGTTCTACTATTTCGCCTATGGGGCGGCCTGCGTGCAGGCGGCGGTGGACACGCTGACGGGCGAGTACCGGATCGAGCGGGCCGACATCCTCCACGATTGCGGCCGCTCCCTGAATCCGGCCGTGGACAGGGGCCAGATCGAGGGCGGCTTCATCCAGGGGCTCGGCTGGCTCACCACCGAGGAATTGTGGTGGGACGGCAAGGGCGCCTTACGCACCCACGCGCCCTCCACCTACAAGATCCCGGCCTGCGGCGACCGCCCGCGCATCTTCAACGTGGCGCTCTACGAGAACGAGAACCGCGAGGAGACGATCTACCGCTCGAAGGCGGTGGGCGAGCCGCCCCTGATGCTCGGCATCGCCGGCCTGCACGCCCTGTCGGACGCGGTGGCGAGCGTCGCCGGCCATCGGCACTGTCCCCGCCTCGACGCTCCCGCGACGCCCGAGCGCGTCCTCGACGCCGTCGACCGGATGCGGGCGCTGGCCGAACCCGCGCCATCCGCGCAGCCGTGAGTTCCGGCCCCTCGGAGGCCTTGTCGGAGGTTCTGGCGACCGCCCTCGCGATGGGCGAGCCGGTGGCCCTCGTCGCGCTCTCGGAGGCGCGGGGCTCGACGCCCCGGGAGGCCGGCACCGCCATGCTGGTGATGCCGGACCGCGTCGCCGGAACCATCGGGGGCGGGACCTACGAGTGGGCGAGCATCGCCCGTGCCCGGGAACTCCTGGCGGCGCAGGAGGGCGAGGCCTCCCTGCGCATGCCCCTCGGGCCCGAGACCGGTCAGTGCTGCGGCGGGCACGTGACCCTCGCGATCCGCCGGGCCGGTGCCGATACGCTCGCCGCCCTGCAGGCCCGGGAGGCCCGGGCCGCGGCGCAGGCACCCCTGGTGACGATCTACGGCGCCGGCCATGTGGGCCGCGCCCTGGCCCTCGCCCTCGACCCGCTGCCGTTCCGCACGCGGATCGTCGACGAGCGCCCCGAGGAGATCGCGCGGGTCTCGGGGACGCGCGTCGCGCGCGTCGTCGGCTCCGTCAGCGCCGTGGCGGAATCGGCGCCGCCGGGGGCCGCCCATGTGGTGGTGACCCACAGCCACACCCTCGACAGCCTGGTCTGCGCCGGCCTGCTCGAAGCGAACGCCTTCGCGTATCTCGGCCTGATCGGGTCCGCCACGAAGCGGGCGACGTTCCTCTCGGCCTTCCGGGCGATGGGCCTCGACGAAGCGGCGCTGGCCCGCCTCGTCTGCCCGATCGGCGGGCACCGGGTGCGCGACAAGCGCCCCGCCGTGATCGCCGCCCTGGTGGCGGCCGAACTCATCGCCGCCTTCGCGCCCTGAGCGTCAGGGGCGCGCGGGCGGGGCCTCGGTGCCGCGCGCGGGCATGTCCTCGGCCGGGACGCCGCCGGCCGTGGGCGGGACCGGGATCGCTTCGCCGCTGCGGATCGCCTCCGCCTCGTTGCGTGGCCCGGCCCGGCCCTCGGTCCCGCCCGGTGCGGTGGCGCCCTCCATGCCGGCTGGCGCGCCGAAGCTCTGGGCCAGGACCGGGCCGGCAAGGCCGAGGGAGAGAACGAGAAGGCTGAGGACACGGGTCATGCGGGTCTTGTCTCCGGAGGACAGGCGGGGCGGGGACGATTCAGCGGTGGAGCCTCGTCCTGGGTCGAGCCTTGTGCCGCTGGCGAAGGGCGGCCCGGCCGCGCAGGCCTCCCGGGGCGGTGACCCGGGGCTGGCCGCCCGGCGCGATCAGCGTGCCCTGGGCGCGGGCGGCCGGGGCAAGCGCCAGGAACCCGATGGTGAGCAGCGCGGCGGCGAGACCGCGCCCGATCGGGCTCCGGATCGAAAACCGATGGATCAAAGCCTGCCCTTCCCGCGTGTCGCCCGACGGGCCTTCGATCAGATTGCACGCAAAGGACATGCCGGAGCCGGCTGGAATCGCAGGGTTTTGCGGGATCGGAGGGACGCGGACGATCCGGGAGCCGACGGCGCTCAACTGCCGCGATAGGTCTGGTAGCTCCACGGACTCGCCACCAGCGGCACGTGGTAATGCCCCTCCGGATCGGCGACGCCGAAGCGGAGCGTCACGACGTCGAGGAAGGGCGGCTCGGGCAGGCCCGGACAGGTGGCGCGGAAGTGATCGCCGATGCGGAAGCGCAACTCGTAGGGGGCGATCGGCACCGGGCGGCCGCCGATCAGCGGCGCGTCGGTGCGCCCGTCGGCATTGGTCACGGTGCGGGCCACCAGGGCGGTCTCGGTGTCGGACACCCATTCGTGGAGTTCCACCGGGACGCCCGGCGCCGGCCGGCCCGCGACGGTGTCGAGGACGTGGGTGGAGATCCGGCCCGCGACGCGCGGCGCGCCCGGCCCGCTCACCAGGGCGCAGAGGCGGAGGGCGGCGATGCGGAACACCTCGGACAGGGCGGTCCGGCGCTCCGTTTCCGGATCGGCGGCGAGGCGCGCCTGGAAGGTTCGCAGCAGCGAGGCGCGGCCGTGACGCTTGATGCAGAGGATGAAGGGAAACCCGAAGGTCCGGCCATACGCCGCGTTCAGGGCCGCGAACCGCTCGTACGCCGCCTCCGACAGCCGGTCGAGACCGGCGCCGGCCTGCTCCGCCAGGGAATCGGGGGCGATGGTCCCGGCGCGGGCGGCGCGTCCGGCGAGCTCCGGGTGGTTGGTGAGGAGCGCGTGGCGCGCCGCCTCGGGGGCCGCCTCCACCGCCCCCCGCATCGCGGCGAGCAGGGCTTCGACCGTGGGGAACGGCCGCTGCGCGGCGACCGCCTCGGCGACCCAGGGCGCGTGTTCGAACACCGCCCCGAGGGCGGCGACGACATCGTCGCGCGGGGCCTGGTTCAGGTCGTCGAGGGTCGGCATCGTGATCCTTCCTGCGCGGGGCCGGCGGCCGGTCGGGCATAGCAGGCAACGGGCCACCGGGCCGCCGGCCTCCCGCCGCGCATGGATCGCCAGACGCGCGAAAATGTGGTCTGGGCGGCGATCATCCCGCCCGGCCGATGGGCACCCGACAGGCAGCAAGACCCGCCATGATCCGTAAGACGCATCTACCGCCCGACGCGACGCTGATCCAGGTCGCGGGCGATCTGGCCGAGCCCGAGGAGTACCTGCGCCGGCTCCTCGGGAACATGCGCTTCTGCCAGAAGCGGCACGGCGACGCCCTGGTGCGGATCGGGGTCACGGGCAAGGGCAGAGGATCGGGCAAAGGAGCGGGCCTCACCCCGTCCTACCGCATCGACTACCGGGTCGACGGCGTCGAGACGGTCTTCAACGGCTTCGGCGGCAGCTCGCACAGCGCCTTCACCGAGACCAATGTCCGCGAGACGAACTGGAGCCGGGGTTCCGCGACGATCCAGGAGGTCCAGCGCCTCTACGACGACCTGCGCAAGGGGGCGCCCCGCGCATCGGATCAGAAGGGGGCGCCCCGCGCATCGGATCAGGGCTGAGCCTCCGCCGCGCGGACCGCGGCGACGAGACGCTCCGCGTCCTCCTGCAGGAGCAGCCGCTCCGCCACGAGGCCGTCCGCCGCACGGGCGAACGCCGCCGTGCGGTCGCCCCGGTCCGGGTAGCGCTCGGCCAGTGAGCGGCGCGGGTCGCCCTTCGCCTCGCGCTCGGCCCGGGTCTCGGCCAGGGGCAGGCGGCTGCCCTCGCGGTCGCAGAGCTCGCCCGCCGGGAAGGGCTCGGCATAGAGGTTCCACCCGGTCTGGGTCGCGAGCGGCGCGGCGACGTCGGGCAGGCGGATGCCGGCGATGTCGTGGCCGTCGGCATCGACCTTCGGCACCAGGGGCCGGTACTGCGGACCGCTCTCCGGATGGGGATCGACCGCGCTCGCGAAGCGGGTGATCGCGTTCGGGGCATCCGGCAGGCGCAGGCCCGGAATGTAGGGGAAGCCCGTCTCCGCGCCCGCCACCAGCGTCCCGTCGGCGAGATTCGGCACGCGGCTCGGCGGCGGCGCGACCCCGCGGGAGACCCATTCCTCCAGGGCGACCAGGAGGGCGCGCAGGACCGGGGCCGGGCTGAGCGTGTTGCGCGGATGCAGACACGGCCCGCGGGCCGCGCTCAGCCCGGCGCGCCCGTAGTGAAACCCGCTGGAGACGAGATAGGCCCGGGCGGTCTCCGGCAAGGCGGCGTCGCTTCGACCCAGGGGATCGGTGGTGAGGAGCGAGGCCCCCTTCTGCCAGTACTCGGTGCTGGTGTTGACCTCCATCAGCAGCGGGTCGAACCCGTCCCCGCGCAGCAGCGAGCCGGTCCGGCCCGTCACCGGATCGTGCTGGGGCGCGGCCGAGAACGGGAAGGCGTTCTCAGGATAGAGGTGGTCCTCGTGCTGGGTGTTGGTGCGCGAGGGCTGGCCGAAGCGGGCGTTCAGGTAGACGCCGCCGATGCCGGAGATGTGCAGCAGCATCCCGTCGAAGACGCGCCGCCCGTCTTCGTCCTGGTTGAAGCCCTGGTGGACGTAGTCCCGCAGGAAGCGCCCGCTCTGGGAGATGCCCAGCGCCACCGCGCGGCGGATCGCGCCGCCCGCCGGGTTCCCCGGCGAGGCCGGCCCGCGCAGATGGGCGACGACGTCCCGGGTGGCGGCGAACCCGATGCCGAGCACCTTCGGGTTCGCCGCCGGGTAGGTCAGGGTGTAGAGCGTGCCGGGCTCCGGCTTGACGGTGGCGGGCAGGAGGCGCAGTTCGCCGGGCCCGGCGAAGGTCCAGGCGTCGTCCGGGACGGGGCGCGGCGTGTCCGCCTCCCGGCGGCGAACGGTGAGGCGGGCGCCCGTCTTGTCGGTGTTCGCCGCCTTGAAGGTGAGGAAGAAGGGCGCCTCGGGCGGCCCCCGGGTGGCGCTCACGAGTTCGTCGCGCACGGTCTCGACGATGGGCATCCCGCCCCGGGTCGCCACCGGCACGTCGATCGCCATGCCGCCCTGCTGGCGCAGCGCCTCCGCCTCCCAGCCCGACCAGACCACGGTGTCGCCCCGGCGCAGGACCAGGGCGGTGCCCGCATCCTGGGCGGTGCGCGGATCGTTCACCGCCTGGGCCGCCTGGGGCGGCGCGTCGAGGACCCAGTTGAAGAGGAACTTCCGGCCGCGGTTGAGCACCTCGTAGAGCAGCGTGCCGCTGGCGCGGGCCGGATCCTTCGGCCGGAGCATGAAGACATCGGTGCTGTATTCCACGAACCCGCGCGCGTTCCGGGGCGCCCGGATGAGGTCGACGATGCCGGCGTTGCGCGGGTCGGCCGGGTCGAGCTCCCCGCGGGCGACGCCGATCACCCGCTCGTAGGCGCCGGCCTCGCCGAAGCTCTGCCCGTCGGCGAAGGGCTCGACGGTCCGGATCTCGAGGGCGGTGACCCGGGCCAGGGCCGGCTGGCCGAGGCCCGCGCAGAGGAGCGCTCCCCCGAGAGCGGTGATCCTGATCATGTCCCTGTCCTCGCCCGACCAGCGTCAAGCCGCGCTGTTGCGCCGGATCTTACACCGCACCGCTGCGCGGTCGAGGGCGCCCGCGGCCCCTTGAACGACGCCCGCGGCCCCTCTGGTCGGCGGCCCGGGATGGCACGTGGCTTGCGGACCTCGGGAGCGTCGGCCCCATCGGGCTCGCGGGACGGGAGACCGACGCGTGGATCACGGCTCTGCTCAGACCATCCCGGCTCAGACCATCCCGGCTCAGACCCTCCCGTCCGCGCCGGCCGCGCGGGTGCCGCCGGTGGCCATGGGTCTGCTCGGCCTCCAGCACGTCCTGGTGATGTATGCCGGGGCCGTCGCGGTGCCGCTCATCGTCGGGCGCGCCCTCAAGCTTCCGCCCGAGCAGGTGGCGATGCTGGTGAGCGCCGACCTGTTCGCCTGCGGCCTCGCCACCCTGATCCAGAGCTGGGGCCTGCCCGGCATCGGCATCCGCATGCCGGTGATGATGGGCGTGACCTTCGCGGCGGTGACGCCCATGATCGCCATGGGCACCAACCCCGCCCTCGGGCTCGCCGGCATCTACGGCGCGGTCATCGTCGCCGGCCTGTTCGCCCTCCTCGCCGCGCCCCTCGTGGGGCGCCTGCTGCCCCTGTTCCCGCCGGTGGTCACCGGCACCGTCATCCTGGTCATCGGCATCTCGCTGATGCGGGTCGGGGTGAACTGGGCCGCGGGCGGGGTCGGCAACCCGCAATACGGCGCCCTGCTCTACCTCGGCCTCGCGCTGTTCGTCCTCCTCGTCATCCTCGCCCTGACCCGGTACGCCCGCGGCTTCGTCGCCTCGGCCTCGGTGCTCATCGGCATCGTGGTCGGCATGGCGGCGGCGGGCGCCTTCGGCCTCGTCGACCTGTCGCGGGTGGCGGCCGCGCCGTGGTTCGAACTGGTGCGCCCCCTCGCCTTCGGGGTGCCGAAATTCGACCTCGTGGCCAGCCTCACCCTCTGCCTCGTCATGGTGGTGGTGATGATCGAGTCCACCGGCATGTTCCTGGCGCTCGCCGAGATCACCGGCGAGACCGTGGACGAGAAGCGTCTGATCCGCGGCCTGCGGGCCGACGGCCTCGGCACGATGCTCGGCGGCGTGTTCAACACCTTCCCGTACACTTCGTTCTCGCAGAACATCGGCCTCGTCGGCGTCACCGGCGTGCGCTCGCGCTGGGTCACGGTGATCGGCGGCCTGGTGATGCTGGTCCTCGGCCTGATCCCGAAGCTCGCCGCCCTGGTGGAGGCGGTGCCGCCATGCGTCCTCGGCGGGGCCGGGCTCGTCATGTTCGGCATGGTGGCGGCCACGGGCACGCGCATCCTCGGTGCGGTGGATTTCGCCGGCAACCGCAACAACCTGTTCGTCGTCGCGGTGTCGGTGGGCTTCGGGCTGATCCCCCTGGTGGCGCCCGCCTTCTTCAAGCAGATGCCCGACGTGCTGCATCCGCTGCTGGAATCCGGCATCCTCCTCGCCGCCCTGTCGGCGGTGATCCTGAACCTGTTCTTCAACGGGCTCGGCAGCCGGGCGGGCGCCCGGGCCGAGGCGGCCCGCCTCGCCCACGCCGCCGAGGCGTGAGATCCTCGCATCCCATCACCGGAGGAGACCCATCATGGCGCTGACCAAGGCACGCTACGGCAAGGGCCGCGTGCGGGTGCTCCGGCTCGCCCGGGCCAGCGCCCGCCACGCGGTGCGCGAACTCACCCTCACGGTGCTGCTGGAGGGCGATTTCGGCGCGGCCTGGACGGCGGCGGACAACCGGCAGGTCATCGCGACGGACAGCATCAAGAACATCGTCAACGTCACCGCGGCCCAGTACGTCGAGGCCGAGACCGAAGCCTTCGTCGGACACGTCGCCGCCCTGTTCCTGGAGCGCTACCCGCAGGTCGCCGCCGTCACCATCGAGGCCCTGGAGACGCGCTGGCTGCGCCGGGTGGTCGACGGCGCGCCGCACCCCCACGCCTTCACCCTCGACGGCAACGGCCAACCCTTCGTCCGGCTGGTGGCCGACCGGGACGGGTCGGTGCTGCAATCGGGCCTGCGGGGCTACACCCTGATGAAGACCACCGAATCCGGCTGGTCCGACTTCGTCGAGGACGCCTTCCGCACCCTGCCGGACACCGACGACCGCATCTGTGCCACCAGCATGGACGCGACCTGGACCTGGACCGCGCCGCCGGAGGACCCGGTGGCGGCCAACGCGGGCATCCTCGACACGCTGATCACGGTCTTCGCCACCACCTACAGCGCCGGCGTCCAGGACAGCATGTACCGGATGGGCGAGGCGGTGCTGGCGGCCCGTCCCGACATCGCCGAGATCCAGTTCGCGATGCCCAACAAGCACTACATCCCGATGAATCTCGCGCCCTTCGGCATCGCCCATGGCGGACAGGTCTTCCTGCCCACCGACGAGCCCCACGGCCAGATCGAGGCCACCATCGGCCGCGCCGGCTGACGGGCGACCGTCCGGAGACCGGGGAAAGCGCTTCGGTCCCGGTGTCCCTGCGCGCGCCCGGCGGACCGCCCGGAGGGCGGCGCCTGTGCCGTGCCGCACCTGCCGCCCCAGGATCGTGCCAGTGCGCCGCGCGGGCTGCGGGAATAAGAGGCATTTGCACAAGCCACTGATCGGACGAGCGAAATTGTATCGCGCTTGCTCTGCGTGTCGCTGTCGGCCGGACTATTGCCGCCGCAACCGCACTTCAATTGCACAGTCGGAAAGCATTTGCTGTTGTTTCATTCGGCAGACATGCACAAATTCTAGGAACTCGACGGGTGTGCTTCGCGTCTCCACGGCACCCGTTCGATCCAGGATGACCGCCATGATCCATCGCCATCTCACCGCCGCCCTCGCCGTCGCCGTCGGCCTGTCCGCCTCGGGCGCCCTCGCCCAGAGCTACAATGCCCCCGCCGGCATCCCCGCCGCCGTGGCGCCGGGGGGCCTCGCAGGCCAGGCGGCCGCCCGCAATGTCGACGAATTGCGCGACGGCCGCGCTCGGGCCGCCGTTTCCCAGGGCTACCGGGACGAGACCGGCACCGGTTCGGTCCGCGCTCGCCGCGGCGACCGCTGGTAGGCCTCGCGCCTCGGCGCAGTCGGACCGCTGCGGCGAACCCGCCCTCAGGCGGCGGCCTCGCGCGGGGCCGCCGCGCCGAGCGGCACCGTGTGGTAGCCCCGGTCGGCGTAGACGAGCCCGGGCCCGTCGCCCGGCTCGGCGAGGCCCACGACCTCGCAGTAGAGCACGTCGTGGGTGCCCACCGGGTGACGGCCGACGATGCGGCAATCGAAGGCCGTCAACGCCCCGAGAAGGGCCGGCGCGCCGGTGACGAGGGTGGTCCAGCTGCCGGCTTCGAAGCGCGCCGCCATCGGCGTGCGGCCGCCGAAGGCGGCGGCGACGCCCGACTGGTCGTGCGCCAGGGTGTTGACGCAGAGGCCTTCGTTGGCACTGATCGCCGCGTAGGCGGAGGACGACCGGTTGATGCAGACCAGCAGCGTCGGCGGCCCGTCGCTCACGCTGCACACCGCCGAGGCAGTGAACCCCGCCCGCCCGCCCGCGCCGTCCGTGGTAACGAGATGGACCGCACTGGCCACGCGCGCCATGGCGCCGCGGAAGGCGCTCGCCTCGACGGCAAAGGCGTCGGCCTCGACGGATGGGGGCGCCGCCTCGCTCGGCCTCGTCTGGCTCACGGTGATCACTCCTGTCGGTCGAGGAACGCCACGAGCGTCCGGTTGAAGGCATCGGCGCGGGTGACGCTGTGCGCGTGGCCGCCGCTGGGGACCCGGTCGAGGTGCGCGTTCGGCAGGCCGCGCGCAAGGTCCTCCGAGCACAGATAGGGCACCAGGACGTCGTCTTCCGCTGCCATCACCAGGGTCTCGTGCCCGATCCCCTCGAGATCCGCCGTCAGGTCGAAGGCCTCGAGGGCGGCGATCCGGGCCAGCACGGTCTCGCGGCCGGGGAAATGCGCCAGGGCCTGCGCCTCGTCCTCGGCCACGCGGGCCGCGTTCCGCGAGAGCCACGGCGCCGGATAGAGGAAGATCGCCTGGGCGCGGACATAGGCCTCGGGGCTCGCCGCCAGCAGCACCTTGCGGGCGGCAAAGCAGCGCTTCGTCGCGGTATCCGCCTTGGCCCAGCCATTGACCACCGCGAGGCGGCCGACGCGCTCCGGATGGGTGCGGGCGAGTTCGAGGCCGATCAGCCCGCCGAGGGCGTGCCCGACGACGTCGCAGCGGGCGACGCCGCAGGCCTCCATCACCGCGAGGGCGTCGCGGGCCATGGCGGCGATGTCGTGGCCGGGTTCGAGGGGGCCGCCGGAGCGGCCGGTGCCGCGATGGTCGTAGGTGACGACGCGGAACCGCTCGGTCAGCGCCGTCATCTGCGGCGCGAAGTAGGCGGCCGAGCCGCCGAGACCCGGCGACAGCAGCACCGTGCGGTCGCCGGTGCCGTGCACGGCATGGTGGATCGCGCTGCCCATCGGGAAGCCTCAGGCCCTGCCCACATGCGCCACGGAGGCGATCTCCACCAGGGCGTCGGGCTTCACCAGCCCGCACTGGATGCAGTAGCGCGCCGGCTTCTCGCCGGGGAAATACGTGGCATAGACCTCGTTGATGGCGGCGTAGTCGGCCCAGTCCTTGAGGAAGACGTGGTTGAAGGTGACGTCGTCCATGGTGCCGCCCGCGGCGGTGACCACGCCCTTGATCGTCTCCAGCACGTGCCGGGTCTGCGCGGCGGCGTCGCCCACATGGACGACGTTCGCGTCCGCATCGAGGGGCAGCGTGCCCGAGACGTAGAGCACGCCGTCCGCGAGGGTGCCGGGCACGTAGGGCGCCAGCGGCTTGCCGGTGCCGGGCGGGACGATCACGGATTTGGGCATTCTTTTCGGTGCTCCTGGGGGGCGACTCGATCGGCCTGGACATGGGCCGGGCTGAGGGGTGGCGGGATGCGCGACCGGGCACCCATGCCGCTGATGGCTCGCTGCCGCACACGTCTGTCTCGGCCGTCCGGGCGAGCCTCGTCCACGGGCGGGTTCCTGCCCCGCAGAGGGGGAGGACATGCGCGATGCGGCCGCGCTGTGCGACTCGGACATCCTGGCAAGGGGCGGCCCCTTATTCCGCGGCCTCCGTTCGTCGAAGGTCCGGCCCCAGCGCCGCCTCGAAGGCGGCGACGTCCGAGACCCAGCCGAAGAAGGTCTCGATGTTGGCGAGCGCCCCCGTCTGCAGGGCCGGCGGGCCGGCCTGATGCGTGGCGTCGGCCAGCACGATGCCGAAATATTCGAGGAAGAAGCCGTCGCGCAGGGTCGATTCCACGCAGACGTTGGTGGCGATGCCGGTGAAGACCAGGGTGCGGATGCCGGCCGCGCGCAGCAGGCTGTCGAGCTGGGTGTTGTAGAAGCCGCTGTAGCGCGGCTTGCCCAGCACGATGTCGCCGGGCTCGGGCGCGAGGGCGTCCACCAGGGCGTAGTCCCAGGTGCCCCTGGCGAGCAGGCGCTCGTTCATGCCGGGCCGGGCGCGCATGGTCTTGAGGGCGTTGGACTTGTGCCAGTTCGGCGAGCCCGGCCCGCCGGCCTCGACGTAGTCCGGATCCCAGCCGTTCTGGAACCAGACGATCCGGATGCCGGCCGCCCGCGCCGCGCCGACCGCCCGGGCGATCTGCGCCACCACCGGCTCCGTGCCGGAGACGTCGAAGCCGGCGAGATCGAGGTAGCCCCCTTTCGTGGTGTAGGCGTTCTGCATGTCGACGACGATCAGCGCGGTGGCGCCCGCGTCGAAGGCGATGGGCTCGGGCCGGGCCGCCAGGGTGATGCCGCCCTGGCGCCCCTGCGGATCGGTATAGCCGGCGGGCTGGGTGGGGCCGTCCATCATGCCACCTTCGCCATCGGCTCGGCCCCCGCTTCGGCCCCGGCTTGGATGTGCGCGCGGCTCGTCATCAGAGGCTGGATGCGGGTGCCGTAGGCGTCGAGGCCCTCCAGGAAGTCGTCGAACACCAGGAGCACGCCCTCCGTGCCCGGCACGGTCGCGACCTCGTCGAGCATCCGCGCCACCTCGGCGTAGGAGCCCACCAGCGTTCCCATGTTGATGTTCACCGCCGAGGTCGGGTCGACCATCTGGCGCACGTTGGTGTCGGAGCCAGACTTGGTGTCGGCGGCGCCCTGGACCCCGAGCCAGGCGATCGCCTCCTGGTCGGCGCCGGCCTTGTAGTGCTCCCAGGTGGCCCGCGCCGCCTCGTCGGTCTCGTCGGCGATGATCATGAACAGCACGTAGGAGGAGACGTCGCGCCCCGTGACCGCCTTGGCGGCCTCCAGGCGCTCCACCGTCGGCGCGAAGGCGGTCGGGGTGTTGACCCCCTTGCCGAAGCAGAAATTATAGTCGGCGTACTGGGCCGTGAACGCCATGCCGGCGGTCGATTGCCCGGCGCAGATGATCTTCATCTCGGCTTGCGGGCGCGGGCTCAGGCGGCAATCGTCCATCTGGAAGAACTCGCCCTTGCGGTCGCAAGTCCCCGTTTCCCAGAGGTCGCGCAGCACCTGGGCGTACTCGCCGAGATATTCGTACCGGCGGGAGAAGTACTCGTCCCCCGGCCAGAGGCCCATCTGCGAATATTCCGGCCGCTGCCAGCCGGTGACGAGGTTAAGGCCGAAGCGCCCGTTCGAGATCGAATCGATGGTGGCGGCCATCCGCGCCGTGATGGCGGGGGGCATGCACAGGGTGGCGGCCGTGGCGAACAGCTTGATCCGGCTGGTGACGGCCGCCAGGCCCGCCATCAGCGTGAAGGATTCGAGGTTGTGATCCCAGAACTCGGTCTTGCCGCCGAAGCCCCGCAGCTTGATCATCGACAGGGCGAAGTCGAGGCCGTAGCCCTCGGCCTTCAGGACCACCTGCTTGTTCAGCTCGAAGCTCGGCTTGTACTGCGGTGCGTTCTCCGACAGGAGCCAGCCGTTGTTTCCGATCGGGATGAAGACGCCGACATTCATGGCAACCTCGCTCGCACGGGCCTGACCCGGATAAAGACAAGACTTTGAGAAAGCGTGACCCGGACCGTTCAAGTCCAGGGAGGGTCGAACACGGTGCGGAGACTGTGAATCGCCCCCGGCCGCTTCGATCCAAGCCTATTCGGACCGAACGGTCAAACTCTCCCGGGCGGTTTTCGGCCGCTTGCCGAAAATCTCTGCGGTCTGCCGGCCGTTTGGGCGCTCCCTGCCCAGGCCGGGGGCGGAGTTTCGGGGTCAGCGCAGGCCGAGGCCGGCCAGGATCAGGGCCTGGGTGCTGGCGACCACGCCTTCGAAGAAGTCCGGGTCGTCGAGGCCGCGCCCGGTCACGGCATCCACCTGCACGGCGAAATCGGCATAGTGCTGGGTGATCGCCCAGATCGAGAAGATCAGGTGATGGGGGTCGTGCGGGCCGATCCGGCCGGCCGCGCTCCAGCCCCGGATGATCGCGGCCTTGGCCGCGACGAGGTCGCGCAGGGGGCCCTCGAGTTCGGGCCGCAGCAGGGGCGCGCCCTGGACGATCTCCAGGCAGAACAACCGCGAGGCCTGGGGCGCGTCCCGCGACAGGGTGAGCTTGGCGCGGATGTAGCCCCGGAAGGCCGCGGCCGGCTCGCTGCCGGCATCGAGGGACTGGAGCGGATCGAGCCAGACCGCGAGCACCCGGCGCAGCACCGCCACGTAGAGCGCCTCCTTCGAGGGGAAGTAGTAGAGCAGGTTGGTCTTCGAGAGGCCGGCGCGCTCGGCGATGCCCTCGACGCTGGCCCCGTGCAGCCCGAGGCTCGAGAAGACGGCGAGCCCGGCATCGAGGATGGCTTCCCGCCGCGCCTCGCCGTCCTTGCGGCGGCGGCGGGCGGGAGGTGGGACGGCGTCCGTGCGGATCTCTCTCATGGCGGAGCCTCAGGCCGGCGGGTGGTGCCGGATCCAGTGCTCGGCGATATCGATGCGGCGGGCGACCCAGACGTGGTCGTGGGCTGCGATGTGATCGAGGAAGCGGACCAGGGCGCCGATCCGCCCCGGCCGGCCGATGAGACGGCAATGCAGGCCCACCGACATCATCTTGGGCGCCTCCGCGCCCTCTGCGTAGAGCGCGTCGAAGGTGTCGCGCAGGTAGGTGAAGACATGCTCGCCGGTGTTGAAGCCCTGGATCGCGGCGCATTTCATGTCGTTGGCGTCCAGCGTGTAGGGCACCACGAGGCCCCGGCCGCTGGGCTCGTCGATCCAGTACGGCAGGTCGTCGGCGTAGGAATCGGCGAGATACGTCATCCCGGCCTCGATCCCGAGGTCGAGGGTGTGGGGCGAGGAACGCCCGGTGTACCAGCCGCGCGGCCGTTCGCCCGTGAGCGCGGTGTGGATGCGGATCGCCTCGTCCATGTGCGCCTTCTCCTCGGCGCGGGTGAAGTCGCGGTAGTCGATCCACTTGAGGCCGTGGCAGGCGATCTCCCAATCGGCCTCGCGCATCGCCGCGGCGACGTCCGGGTGGCGGGCGAGCGCCGTGGCGACCGCGAAGGCGGTCACCGGGATGTTGCGCGCGCGAAACAGCCGCCAGAGCCGCCAGAACCCGGCGCGCGCGCCGTACTCGAACAGGGATTCCAGGCTCATGTGGCGCTGGCCCGGCCAGGGCTGCGCCCCGACGAGCTCCGACAGGAAGGCCTCGGAGGCCGCATCCCCGTGCAGGATGCAGTTCTCCCCGCCCTCCTCGTAGTTCAGCACGATCTGCACCGCGATGCGCGCGCCATCCGGCCAGCGCGGATGCGGTGGGGTGCGGCCGTAGCCGACGAGGTCGCGGGGATAGGTCAACGGCCGGCCCTTGGCTGCGGGTGAGGGACGGTCCCGCTGTTCGGCCGGGGAGCCGCGTCCTGTCAACCGGCGGGCGGGCCGCCGGGCGCTTGCGCTCGCTCGCCAGGGATGCATCCATGCGCGCCGCGTCGCCGAGGCGCGGCCCCGCCGCGCACGGTCCTTGCCTTCTCGGGCCCGAGACGTCCGCGTCAGAGACGTCCGCGCCCAAGCCCCGAGGTTCCCCCGTGCTCCTGACCCCACGCGAAAAGGACAAGCTCCTCCTCGCCATGGCCGCGCAGGTGGCCCGCAACCGGCTCGGCCGCGGCGTGAAGCTGAACTATCCCGAGGCGGTGGCGCTGATCAGCGACTTCGTGGTCGAGGGCGCCCGCGACGGGCGCTCGGTCTCGGACCTGATGCAGGCCGGCGGGCACGTGCTCACCGCCGCGCAGTGCATGGACGGCATTCCCGAGATGATCCACGACATCCAGGTCGAGGCGACCTTTCCGGACGGCACCAAGCTCGTCACCGTGCACCACCCGATCCGGGGCGCGGCCTCGGCCGAGGTGCCGGGCACCGTGACCACGCTGCCCGGCGAGATCGTCTTCAACGAGGGTGCCCCCCGCACCCTGTTGAGCGTGTCCAACGTCGGCGACCGGCCGATCCAGGTCGGCTCGCACTACCACTTCTACGAGGTCAATCCGGGCCTGACCTTCGAGCGCGAGAAGGCCCGGGGCCAGCGCCTCGACATCGCCCCCGGCACGGCGGTGCGCTTCGAGCCCGGCGTGACCCGCGAGGTCGTGCTGGTGCCGCTCGGCGGGAACCGGACCGTGTACGGGTTCCGCGGCGACGTGATGGGAGCGCTCTGACACCATGGCCACCCTGCCCCCCCGCGCCGCCCTGCCCCGCGCCGCCTATGCCGACATGTTCGGACCCACCACCGGCGACCGCATCCGGCTCGCCGACACGTCGCTGGAGATCGAGATCGAGCGCGACCACACCACCTACGGCGAGGAGGTGAAGTTCGGCGGCGGCAAGGTCATCCGCGACGGCATGGGCCAGTCCCAGGTCACCAACCAGGACGGCGCGGTCGACACCGTCATCACCAACGCGGTGGTCCTCGACCATTGGGGGGTGGTGAAGTGCGACGTCGGCCTCGTGAAGGGCCGGATCGCCAGGCTCGGCAAGGCCGGGAATCCGGACATCCAGCCGGGCGTCGACATCGTGGTCGGCCCCGGCACCGAGGTGATCGCCGGCGAAGGCAAGATCCTCACGGCCGGCGGCTTCGACAGCCACATCCACTACATCTGCCCGCAGCAGATCGACGAGGCCCTGTGCTCAGGGATCACCACGATGCTCGGCGGCGGCACCGGCCCGGCGCACGGCACCTTCGCCACCACCTGCACCCCTGGCCCCTGGCATCTCGCCCGGATGATCGAGGCGGCGGAGGCGTTTCCGATGAACCTCGCCTTCGCGGGCAAGGGCAACGCCGCGCGGCCCGAGAGCCTCGTCGAGATGATCCGCGCTGGCGCCTGCGCCCTCAAGCTGCACGAGGATTGGGGCACAACGCCCGCCGCCATCGACACCTGCCTCACGGTCGCCGACCTCCACGACGTGCAGGTGATGATCCACTCCGACACCCTCAACGAGTCGGGCTTCGTCGAGGATACGATCCGGGCGTTTGCGGGACGGACCATCCACGCCTTCCACACGGAGGGGGCGGGCGGCGGCCACGCCCCCGACATCATGAAGGTCGCGGGGCTCGCCAACGTGCTGCCCTCGTCCACCAACCCGACGCGGCCCTATACGAAGAACACCATCGACGAGCATCTCGACATGCTGATGGTGTGCCACCACCTCGACCCGGCCATCCCCGAGGACCTCGCCTTCGCCGAGAGCCGCATCCGCCGCGAGACCATCGCGGCCGAGGACATCCTGCACGACATCGGCGCCCTCTCGATGATGTCCTCGGACAGCCAGGCCATGGGCCGGGTCGGCGAAGTCGTCATCCGCACCTGGCAGACGGCGGACAAGATGAAGCGCCAGCGGGGCGCGCTGCCGGGAGACACGAGCGGGAACGACAACCTGCGCGCCCGCCGCTACGTGGCGAAATACACCATCAACCCGGCCATCGCGCACGGCGTCTCGGCGCATGTCGGCTCGGTGGAGCCGGGCAAGCTCGCCGACCTCGTGCTCTGGACGCCGGCCTTCTTCGGGGTGAAGCCCGACCTCGTGATCAAGGGCGGCGCCATCGCGACGGCCCCGATGGGCGATCCCAACGCCTCGATCCCGACGCCGCAGCCGGTGCATTACCGCCCGATGTTCGGGTCCTTCGGCCGCGTGCCCTTCGCCACCGCCCTGACCTTCGTGTCGAAGGCGGCGATCGAGGACGGCCTCGGCGAGCGCCTCGGGCTCCAGAAGCGCCTCGTCGCCGTGGAGAACGTGCGCGGCGGCATCTCGAAGAAGAGCATGATCCTCAACGACGCCACCCCGACCATCGAGGTCGACCCCGAGACCTACGATGTCCGCGCCGACGGGGAACTCCTGGTCTGCGAGCCCGCCGAGGTGCTGCCGATGGCGCAGCGGTACTTCCTGTTCTGAGCCGGTGCGGCTCCGCCGCGGGGGAGCGCACGTTCGTAGAAACCGGCCCCTGTCCCGGGGCGCCCATCTTGGACGAGGATTGCGACCCTGGCCCCCTCGAACCCGACCTCTCAGGCCGCCGCCGCACCGCGCGAGACGCCGCCGAACGCCCATGCCCCGGCCCTGATCCGCGCCACGAGGGTCCTGCGCCGCGATGCCCTGTCCGGCGAGAT
The DNA here is from genome assembly GCF_053345175.1 of Methylobacterium sp. M6A4_1b. NCBI lineage: Bacteria > Pseudomonadati > Pseudomonadota > Alphaproteobacteria > Hyphomicrobiales > Methylobacteriaceae > Methylobacterium > Methylobacterium sp. M6A4_1b. The sequence continues at coordinate 2,795 of NZ_JBKEZQ010000030.1, read as the reverse complement.
CGTCGACCGCATCGTGCTCGACCACGGCGACCGGCACCGCCGGCGCCTGGCGATGCGCACCGCCGGCGGGCTGGCGTTCCTGCTCGATCTGCCGGAGCCCACCGTGCTCGACGACGGCGACGCCCTGGTGCTGCAGGACGGGCGCCTCGTCTGGGTCGAGGCCGCGCCGGAGCCGCTGCTGGAGATCCGCGCGCCCGACGACCACGCCCTCAAGCGCCTGATCTGGCACATCGGCAACCGGCACATCCCGGCCGAGATCGGGGCCGACGCCGTCTATATCGGCTTCGACCACGTGCTCGCCGAGATGGTGCGGGGCTTAGGGGGCAGCGCCGAGGCGGTGGAGCGCCCGTTCCGGCCGGAGGGCGGCGCCTATGCGGGCGAGGCCGCCGGCCATCACCACCACGGCCACCACCCCCACGGCCACCACCCCCACGACGGGCATCACCACGACCATGATTGAGGCCCTGCGCCTGATGGCGTGGCTGTCGCCGGGCTATCCGGTGGGCGCCTACGCCTATTCGCACGGGCTCGAGGGCGCGGTGGAGAGCGGCGAGGTCGGCGACGAGGCCTCCCTGACGGACTGGCTGGCCGACGTGCTCGAACACGGCTCGGGCCGCAACGACCTGATCCTCCTGGCCCAGGCCCACGCGGTGTCGCTCGCCGGGGATGCGCGGGCGCTGGCCGAGGTCAACGAGCTCGCCCTGGCGCTGGCCCCGTCGCGCGAACTCCACCTGGAGACGAGCCAGCAGGGCCGCAGCTTCCTCGACGCCACCGCGGCGGCCTGGAGCACGCCCGGCCTCGACTCCCTCGCGGCCAGCCTCGACGGCGCGGTGGCCTATCCCGTCGCCGTCGGCCTCGCGGCGGGCGCCCACCGCATGGCGCCGGCCCCGGTGCTCGCCGGCTTCGGCCTCGCCTTCCTGCAGAACCTCGTTTCGGCGGCCCTGCGCTGCGCGCCCATCGGCCAGAGCGCGGGCACCCGGGTCATCGCCGCCCTGACGCCGCGGGTGACGGCGCTCGCCGGCACGATTCCGGGCCTGACCCTCGACGATCTCGGCAGCGCCACCCTGAATCTCGACCTCGGCTCGTTCCGGCACGAGACCCAGTATTCCCGGATCTTCCGCTCCTGAGGCCCCCTCTTGAGGACCCTGCCATGATCTCCGCCAACGGCACCTCTCCCAACGGCCCGCTCCGCGTCGGCATCGGCGGCCCGGTCGGCTCCGGCAAGACCGCGCTGATGGAGCAGCTCTGCAAGCGCTTCCGCGACACCTACGAGATCTGCGCGATCACCAACGACATCTACACCAAGGAGGATGCCCGCCTGCTCACCGTGGCCGGCGCCCTGCCGGAGGAACGGATCATGGGCGTCGAGACCGGCGGCTGCCCGCACACGGCGATCCGCGAGGACGCCTCGATCAATCTCGCGGCGGTGGCCGAGATGCGCCGGCGCTTCCCGAAGCTCGACCTGATCCTGATCGAGTCCGGCGGCGACAACCTCGCGGCGACCTTCTCGCCGGAGCTCGCCGACATCACCCTCTACGTCATCGACGTGGCGGGGGGCGAGAAGATCCCCCGGAAGGGCGGCCCCGGCATCACCCGCTCGGATCTGCTCATCGTCAACAAGACCGACCTCGCCCCCTTCGTGGGCGCGGATCTCGGCGTCATGGAGGCGGACACGAAGCGCATGCGCGGCGCCCGGCCCTACGTGTTCTCGTCGCTTCGCGACGGCCACGGGGCGGATGCCATCGCGCGCTTCGTGGTCGAGGCCGGCGGCCTGGACCAGCCCGTTCGCCGGGCCTGAGACGCCGAAGGGCCCGGATCGCTCCGGGTCCTTCCTGTGCCGAGCGGCGTGTGGCCCCGGGCGGCGCTTTTCAGGCGGCGCGTACGGTGGCCGGGGGCCGCTCTCAGGCGGCGCGTACGGTGGCGAGGAAGCGCTGGACCTCGGCGCTGAGATGCTCGGACTGGCGCGACAGCTCGGAGGCGGCGCCCAGCACCTGGGCGGCGGCCGCGCCCGTCTCCTCGGCCGCGCCGGCCACGCCCGCGATGTTGGTCGTCACCGCCCCCGTGCCCTGCGCCGCCTGGGCCACGTTGCGCACGATCTCCTGGGTCGCCGCCCCCTGCTCCTCCACCGCCGCCGAGATCGAGGTGGCCACGCCGCTGATCTCGCGGATGCGCGCCGCGATCCCGCCGATCGCCTCCACCGCCTGGCCCGTCGAGCCCTGGATCTGGGCGATCTGCCCGCCGATCTCCTCGGTGGCCCGCGCCGTCTGGTTGGCCAGCTCCTTGACCTCGGCCGCCACCACCGCGAAGCCCCGCCCCGCCTCGCCGGCCCGCGCCGCCTCGATGGTGGCGTTCAGCGCCAGCAGGTTGGTCTGGCCCGCGATCGAGGTGATCATCGTCACCACGTCGCCGATGCGCGCCACCGCCGTGTTGAGGGTCTGCACGAAGGTGGCGGTCTGGGCGGCCTCGGCCACGGCGGTCTGGGCCATGGCGGCCGAGTTGCTGACCTGGCGGCCGATCTCCTGCACCGAGGAGCCGAGCTCCTCGGCCGCCGCCGCCACGGTGTTGACGTTGCAGGCCGCCTCGTCGGCGGCCGCGGCCACGCTGGTGGACTGGTTGGCCGTCTGGGTGGCGGTGCCGGCCATGCTCTGGGCGGTGGCCTGCAGCTCGGTGGCCGAGCTCGTCACCATGCTGATGATGCCGCCCACCGCCCCCTCGAAGCTCTCGGCCATCGCCCGCATCGCCGCCTTGCGCTGCGCCTCCGCCCCGGACCGCGCCAGAACCGTCTCCTCCTCGAG